>NZ_DKGR01000052.1:0-911 GCF_002453335.1 Arsenicicoccus sp. UBA6765 | reverse complement strand
CCAGTGGCGTTGGAGGACGAAGGGGACTGCTGCAGGGGTAGGTGACAGCCGATCTGTGGTGCCGTCTGGTGCCACGGGAGAGGATGTGCTTCATGCCCAAGCCCCACCCCAAGGAGTTCCGCGAGGACGTCGTGCGCGTGGCTCGCAACCGTGAGCCTGGTGTGACGTTGAAGTCGATCGCGGTGGATTTCGGGATCAGCGAGTCCTGCCTGACGAACTGGATGTCCGCCGCTGCGATCGAGGACGGCACCCGCCCCGGTGTCACACAGGCCGAGCATGAGCAACTGCGCGAGGCGAAGAAGCGGATCCGGTTGCTTGAGCAGGAGAACGAGGTCCTGCGCCGCGCGGCGGCGTACCTCTCCCAGGCGAACCTGCCGGGAAAATGATGTACCCGCTCGTCCGTGAGCTCGCCGCCGACGGGATCCCCGTCGTGGTGACGTGCCGGGTCCTCAAGATCGCCCGCCAGCCCTACTACCGATGGGTCAAGAACCCCGTCACCACAGCCGAGTGCGCGCAGGCGTACCGGGCGAACGCGCTGTTCGACGCCCACCGTGACGACCCCGAGTTCGGATACCGGCTCCTGGTCGACGAAGCCCGCGAGCACGGCGGACAGGTCATGTCCGACCGGACGGCGTGGGCGATCTGCTCGGACAACGGCTGGTGGAGCGTGTTCGGCAAACCCCGCAGGGGCCGTCACCGCCGGCCGGGACCGCCGGTGCATGACGATCTCGTCAACCGCCAGTTCACCACCTTGGCGACCGGCCCCAACCAGGTGTGGTTCACCGATATCACCGAGCACAAGACCGGTGAGGGCAAGCTGTACATGTGCGCGATGAAGGACGCCTGGTCCGGGCGCATCGTCGGATACTCCATCGACTCGCGCATGAAGGGGGGTGTCAGATGGTCTGTGT
>NZ_DKGR01000018.1:107279-191106 GCF_002453335.1 Arsenicicoccus sp. UBA6765 | reverse complement strand
ACGCCGGTACCGCGAGACCCCCCTACCCGACGTGAAGTGACCCGTCGGGGCACGTCCGCAGGCGATTCCGCTCGACGCCGGAACTCACCCGACGTGAAGTGACCCGTCAGGGCACCCCTGCACCGCGAGACCCCTGCCATCCGACGCAACGTGACCCGTCAGGGCAGGTCCGCAGGCGACCCCGCTCTACGCCGGAGTCCTCCCGACGCAAAGTGACCCGTCCGGGCACGCCCGTGCCGCGAGACCCCCGATACCCGACGTGAAGTGACCCGTCAGGGCACCCCTGCACCGCGAGACCCCTCCCATCCGACGTCAGGTGACCCGTGGGGGCAGGTCCGCAGGCGACCCCGCTCCACGCCGGAGTTCTCCCGACGCAAAGTGACCCGTCGGGGCACGCCCGCACCGCGAAACCCCCACTACTCGACGCAACGTGACCCGTCGGGGCACGCCGTCGACCTGGTCGGGCACACCGGTGTCGGCGACCTCGGCCAGCGGCGGCTCGTGATGGCTGCGGCGGCGCGTCCGGTCGATGTAGGCGTTGGTGAGGGCGGCGCGGGGATAGCCGGCTGGGCTCTCGACGTGGTCGATGGGCCGCCAGCGGACGTACCTGCGGGCGAGCGTCTCCTGCACCAGGTCCTCGGCGAGGTGGTGGTCGTGGCAGAGCAGGTAGGCGCGGCCGGAGAGCGACCGGGCGCTGGCCCGCGCGAACTCCTCGAAGCCCGCCGGGGAGCGGCTCATGGTGAGGCCTGGCAGGTGGTCATGCCTGGTGAGACGCATCGGGCCGGGTCGGAGGTGACAGCCGTATGCCGTCCGCCAGCCGTCCCTCGTCGGCCAGGGCGTGGAGGCGGGTGACCACCCGGTCGCGGAGCGCCCACGGGTCGATGGTGTTGACGTAGATCTTGGTGCCGCCCTCGAACCCCGCCAGCGTGGACACCCGCCACTTGAGGACGATCCGCCAGGGGAGGGGCAGGTCGACGCCGGTGGGGGTGTGGTGCCACTCCTCGTTGCAGGGGACGTGGACGCCGGTGGCGGCGTGGAGGGCGTGCAGCAGGTCCGCGACGGCGTCGACCTCGTGGCGCTGCTGGCGCCAGGGCTCGCGCTGCGGCGAGAGGGAGTGGACCTCGAGGGTGGGGTAGCGGTGCCCGAACCCGGCGTAGGCGACGGCGTGCTCCGTGCGGGCGACCACGAGCCCGGCGCGCTCGGCGAGGGCGGGTCCCGCGTCGGCATACAGCGTGGGGTGGCGGCGCAGCCGTTCCTGCTCCTGCTCGGCCTGGGTGCCGAGCTCGTCGATGGCGACGAGCTGCTTGTGCAGGTGGTCGAAGGACGCGCCGGCGGGCTTCAGCCAGTTCTGGAACGCCGCGACGTAGCGCACGTGCGGGTTGCTCGCGTAGAGGTCGGCCATGGCGTCGATGGTGAATCCCACGTAGGCGCGGTGCTCCTCGGGGGTGAGCGTGCCCGACGAGGCGAGGGCGCTGGTGTCGGTGGCGCCGTCGACCAGGTGACGGCGCGCGACGATCACGTCGTGCCCGCCACCGAAGAACGCCTCGGTCCCGGCGAGCCGCTGCGCCTCGTCGAGCAGCTCCCACGCCTTGGCCGCGGTCCCGCCGGCGAGCGCCTTGGCGCGGGCGACGGCGAGCACGTGGGCGCGCCCGGCCGGGTCGGCGAGGTAGGCGTCGCGTCGTGCGCGTGCCGCAGCGGGCAGCGCGACGCCGTGGTTGAGCCGCCAGTAGTCGTAGCTGAGGATCTCGAACAGGTTCGGCACCCGGCGGAACTCGGCGATCGTGTCGTGGAGCTCGGTGCGGGACAGGCCGGTCAGCGTCGCCCACCCCGGATCTGCTTGGCCGGCGCGGGTTCTCACGAGCCGCGACTTCTCCGGCGGCGTCTCGGCGTAGCGCTCCGGGCAGAACGCGCACAACCGGTCCCGCTCGTCCTCGCCCACGGGAGCGGCGGCCAGGGCGGGTGCGCCGAGCGGCCGGTTGCCGCGCCCCGGCACCGTCCACACCTGCGTGCCGGTGAACGGGTTGACCTGCTTGACCGTCCCGTCCGGCAGCCGCGCGAGGTAGTGGTCGTCGGGGCGGCGGGCGGTCGTCATACGGCCCATCCTGCTCCTGCCCGGCGACGGTGGCGACGGTGGCGACGGTGGCGACGGTGGCGACGCTGGGGAGAGGCGGGGCGAGGACCTAGGCTGTCCCGGTGAACCTGCGCTCCGTCGTCGCCGACACCCGGCCCCTGCAGCACGGCGACTTCCGGCGGCTGTGGACCGCCAACATCATCACCGTCATCGGCGCCCAGCTGACCATCGTGAGCGTCCCGGCGCAGATCTATGCCGACACCGGTTCCTCGGCCTACGTCGGGCTCACGGGGATCTTCGGGCTCGTCCCGCTCGTGGTGTTCGGGCTGTGGGGCGGGGCGCTCGCGGACCACGTCGACAAGCGCAGGCTGCTGACCTTCACGACCGTCGGGCTGATCGTCTCGACGCTCGGCTTCTGGCTGCAGGCGGCGCTCGGGTCGACGAACGTCTGGCTGCTGCTCGGCCTGTTCGCCGTGCAGCAGGCCTTCTTCGCGGTCAACCAGCCGACGCGGACCGCGGTGCTGCCGTCGATCCTGCCGATGAACCTGCTGCCCGCGGCCAACGCGCTCAACATGACGCTGTTCATGGCCGGCGCGATCGCCGGGCCGCTGGTGGCGGGGGCGCTGATCCCGCTCGTCGGCTTCTCGTGGCTCTATCTCACCGATGCGATCTGCCTGCTCGCCACGCTGTATGCCGTCCGCCGCCTGCCCCCGCTGCCCGCGGAGCGTCACGACGGGGCGCCCTCATCCGCGCCCGGGCTGCGCTCGGTGATCGACGGGATCCGTTATCTCGGAGGGCATCCCGTCCTGATGATGAGCTTCGTGGTGGACCTGATCGCCATGGTCTTCGGGATGCCGCGGGCGCTGTTCCCCGAGATCGCGCACGTCAACCTGGGTGGCGAGGCCGGGGGAGGGCCGGCCTTCGCGGTGCTCTTTGCCGCGATCCCGGTCGGCGCGGTGCTCGGCGGGGTGTTCTCCGGGTGGGTGTCGCGCGTGCAGATGCACGGTCGCGCGGTGGTGCTGTGCATCGTGGCGTGGGGGGTGGCGGTCGCGCTGGCGGGTGCGGCGGTGCTGCCGGCCGACGGGCGGCTGCATCCGTGGATCTGGCTGGCGGCGGTCGCCCTGGCCATGGCGGGGGCGGCGGACATGGTGTCGGCGGCGTTCCGGCAGTCGATGCTGCAGTCGGCGGCGTCGCCGGAGGTGCGTGGTCGGCTGCAGGGGATCTTCATCGTGGTGGTGGCCGGTGGGCCCCGCATCGCGGACGTGGCGCACGGCTATGCGGCGGGCCTGGTGGGGGCGGCGTGGGCGACGCTGGCCGGTGGCGTGCTCGTGGTCCTCCTGGTGCTGGCGGCGTCGGCGCTGGTGCCGTCCTTCGCGCGCTACCGCGCAGACCTGCCCCCGGCGGAGGCATCGACCGGCCGTCGTTCCCCAGGCTGATGCCTTTGCCGCCGGCGGGTATGGCGACGTCCGGGTCCACGCGCTCAGGCTGACGCGAGGCCGCGGACGATCTCGTCGAGCGCCTCGAGGTGGGCCGCCAGCGCCGCGCGACCCGCGCGCGTGAGCCGGAAGTGCGTCTGGGGCGTCTTGCCGCGGAAGGTCTTCTCCGACATGAGATAGCCGGCGTCCTCGAGGATCGCCGCGTGCTTCGACAGCAGCGCATAGCTCACGTCGAGGGCGTCCTTGAGCGTCTGGTAGTCGGCCGAGTCCACGCTGGCCAGCGCGCACATGATCGTGAGGCGGACCGGCGAGTGGACGACGTCGTCCAAGGACTGCCGTGCGGCGGCGAGGGTCACCGGGCGGCCCGGACGAGTCGGGCGCCGACGAGGGCGAGGGGGAGTGCGCCGACCAGGGCGACGAGCGAGGTCCACGCCCATCCGACGTCGTGCCCCTTCGCCGGGACGATCCAGAACCACCCGGCCACGAGGACCAGCGCGAGCATCCAGGCGATCGCGGTCACCATGGCCGCCCGGTGCCCGCGGGGATGCACCTGGCGGTGGGCGTGGGTCTGCCGCAGCAGCCAGGTCGTCCCCGCGGCCGTCACGAAGAGGGCGGCGAAGCGGATGATCCCTCCCCACTCCATCGCGTGCGTCTGGTAGAGGAGCGCGTGGCAGGCGCCGAAGACGGCGGCCACGCTGACGACATACCAGCCCTCGGTGCTGGACACGCGCTGGGGGACCCGGCTCCTGGACTCGGCGGCGGCGTTGCTGAACCGACCGCCCGGGCTGCTGCTCGTTGACATGTATCCATCATGGCGAGCGCTTAACGATGCGTCAAGTGAGCCAGGCGATGAGGGCGCCTCATCGGGCGGCCGGGGGCGCCATACCTCCGGGCCAGTCCTAGGCACCTCCCCGGGGTGACCCGGTGCCGCCCCGGCTAGCGTGGTCGCGGCCATTGCCGGGCGCTCCCGGTGCCCCCGCTCCGAGAGGTCCGCGTGACCACCGCAACCCGCACCCGTCCTGACCTGCGCCGCGACGCCAGCCTGTCCGCCGTCCTCGCCGGGTTCGTCGCCGTGGCGATCTCGTATGCCAGCCCGCTGCTCGTCGTGCTCGAGGCGGCACGGGCGGGCGGGCTGTCACCGCAGCTCACCGCCTCGTGGGTGTGGGCGATCTCGGTGGGCTCGGGGCTCGTCTGCCTCGTCACGTCGTGGTGGACGAAGCAGCCGGTCATGGTCGCCTGGTCGATCCCGGGTGCGGCGCTGCTGATCACCTCGCTCGGCGACTACCGGTTCTCGGACGCGATCGGGGCCTATGTCGTGTGCGGCGTCGTGTCCGTGCTGCTGGGGGCGACCGGCCTGGTGGGGCGCCTCCTGCAGGCGGTGCCGCGACCGATCACGGCGGCGGTGCTGGCGGGCGTGCTGTTCCCGTTCGCCCTCAAGGTGGCGGCCGCGGTCGTCGGACAGCCCGTCGTGGCGGGCGGGCTCGTGCTCGGCTACCTCGTGGGGAGGCGGTGGCAGCCGCGCTACGCGGTGTTCCTGGCGCTCGCGACCGGCGGCTTGCTCGCGGTGGTGACGGGGCAGGCGAAGGCCATGGCGGTGCGGCTCACGCTGACGACGCCCACGTGGACGACGCCGATGTGGTCCTGGGACGCGATCCTCGGCATCGCCCTGCCGCTGCTCATCGTGACCGCGGTCGGGCAGAACGCCCCCGGCCTGATCGTCATGCACAACAGCGGGTATGACGCCGACGACCGCCTCCTGCTCGGCGCGAGCGGGGTGGCGTCGGTGCTGGCGGCGCCGTTCGGGTCGCACGCGCTCAACATGGCCGCCGTCACCGCCGCCATCGCCACCTCCGAGGAGTCCCACCCCGACCACGACCGCCGCTACGTGGCGGGCATGGCGTGCGGATTCTTCTACGTGCTCGGCGGGTTCGCGGCGGACACGATCGTGTCGCTGTTCTCCGCCATACCGGCGGGCATGCTCACGGCCCTCGCGGGGGTGGCGCTGCTGTCGCCGTTGCAGGCCTCGATCTACGACACCATGCACGAGGGTGACCACCACCGCAGCGTCACCGAGGCGGCGCTGATCACCTTCGCCGTCACGGCGTCCGGGGTGCAGGCGCTCGGCATCGTGTCGGCGTTCTGGGGGCTCCTGGCGGGGGTGGTGGCCTATGCCGTCCTGCGTCCGCGCCCCCGGTAGGGTCTGGGCATGAGTGAGCAGCACGATGCCGTCGACGTCATCCGCGCCAAGCGCGACCACCAGCCGCTGAGCGACAGCCAGATCGACTGGGTGATCGACGCCTACACGCGCGGCGCGGTCGCGGACGAGCAGATGTCGGCCCTGGCCATGGCGATCCTGCTCAACGGGATGAGCCGCGAGGAGATCTCGCGGTGGACCGCGGCGATGATCGCGAGCGGCGAGCGGCTGGACTTCTCCTCGCTGTCGCGCCCGACCGCGGACAAGCACTCGACCGGCGGCGTGGGCGACAAGATCACCCTGCCGCTCGCGCCCCTCGTCGCGGCCTGCGGCGTCGCGGTGCCGCAGCTGTCCGGGCGCGGGCTCGGCCACACGGGAGGCACGCTCGACAAGCTCGAGTCCATCCCCGGCTGGCAGGCGGGCCTCGCCAACGACGCGATGATGCGTCAGCTCGAGGACGTCGGCGCCGTGATCTGCGCGGCGGGTTCCGGCCTGGCCCCCGCCGACAAGAAGCTCTATGCCCTGCGTGACGTGACCGGCACCGTGGAGGCCATCCCGCTGATCGCGAGCTCGATCATGTCCAAGAAGATCGCCGAGGGCACCGGCGCGCTCGTGCTGGACGTCAAGGTCGGGTCCGGCGCGTTCATGAAGACCGTGGACGACGCCCGCGAGCTCGCCCGCACCATGGTCGATCTCGGGACGGACGCCGGCGTCACCACGGTCGCGCTGCTCACCGACATGACCACCCCGCTGGGGCTGACGGCGGGCAACGCGCTCGAGGTCCGCGAGTCGGTCGAGGTCCTCGCCGGTGGCGGGCCCGCGGACGTCGTCGAGCTGACGGTCGCGCTGGCGCGCGAGATGCTCTCTGCCGCGGGGGTTTCGGATGTGGACCCCGCGGACGCGCTGGCCGATGGCCGCGCGATGGACGTATGGCGCCGCATGGTCGCCGCCCAGGGTGGCGACCCCGACGCCGAGCTGCCCACGAGCAAGGAGCAGCACGTGATCACCGCCCCCGCGAGCGGGGTGCTGCAGTCGCTCGACGCCTATGCGGTGGGGGTCGCCGCGTGGCGCCTGGGCGCCGGACGGGCGCGCAAGGAGGACCCCGTCCAGGCGGGTGCGGGCGTCGAGATGCACGCCAAGCCAGGCGATTCCGTCACGACCGGGCAGCCGCTGCTGACCCTGCACACGGACACGCCCGAGCGGTTCGACCGGGCCGTCGCCTCCCTCGAGGGTGCGTGGACGATCGGCGAGGACCGGCCCGAGCGCCCCGACGTCGTGATGGAGCGGATCGCATGAGCGGCGTTGCGGCACACGTGGAGTGGCTCGACCTGCCGCACCTGCGCGCGCGACGCAGCGCGAAGTGGACGCTCTACGACCCCGACGTGCTGCCGATGCCGGTCGCCGAGATGGACTGCCTGCTGGCGCCGCCCGTCGCCGAGGCGCTGAATCGCGCTGTGGCGCTGGGCGACACGGGCTACCCGAGCTTCGGGCGAGGGCTGCACGAGGCGTTCGCCGGCTTCGCGGGGCGCCGGTGGGGCTGGGACGTCGACCCGGACCAGGTGACGCTGTGCGGCGACGTGTCCGTGGGGATGATGGCGGCGATCTCGGCGCTGCTATCGCCCGGAGACGCCTTCATCATCATGCCGCCGGTCTATCCGCCGTTCTTCCGCTGGGGCGGCGAGACGGGCATGCGCACGGTGGAAGTCCCTCTGCTGCAGTCCGACTCGGGCTACGCGCTGGACCTCGACGGCATCGAGCGCGAGCTGCGGGCCGGCGCCAAGGCCGTGCTCCTGTGCAACCCGCACAACCCCGTCGGATGGGTCCACTCGCGCGAGTCCCTCACGGCCCTGGCGGATCTCGTGTCCGGCTACGAGGCCGTCGTGCTGAGCGACGAGATCCATGCGCCGCTGACCCTGCCCGGGCACACGTTCACGCCATACCTCACCGTCTCCGACGCGGCCCGGCAGCAGGGGATCGCGGTGCACGCAGCCTCCAAGGCGTGGAACCTCGCCGGGCTCAAGGCCGCCCTGATCGTCTCGGGGTCAGACGTCATGCGGGACCGGCTGTCTCGAGGGCTGCCCTACGAGACGCCCTGGCATGCTGGGCAGTTCGGCTATCTCGCGTCCGAGGCGGCCTATCGCGACGGCGATCCGTGGCTCGACGCGCTGGTGACCGACCTCGCAGCCCACCACCAGCAGGTGCGGGACGGGCTCCCCGCCGGGGCGCGGGTCGCGGTGCCGGCGCAGGCGACCTTCCTGTCCTGGATCGACGCGAGCGGCCTCGACCTGGGCGATCATCCGGCCGCGCGGTTGCTGGCGGAGGCCCGCCTGGCCGTCGGGATCGGCAGCGAGTTCGGAACCGCGTGGGGCGACCACATCCGCATCAACGTCGGCACCGGTCCCGACGTCATCGCCGAGGGGCTGCGGCGCCTCGGCTCGGTCCTCTCCTGACCCGCCGTATGCCGCCCGTGGGTCGTCGTCACGTCGTCTCGCTGCGGCAGCTGTCCGTGGCCGACGCCCCGGTCCTTGCTTCCTGGGCTGCGGACGACGAGTTCTGCGAGGCTGCCGAGTGGAGTCGCGGCCTCACGGTCGACCAGCACGAGACGCGTTGGCGCTCAAGGCTGTCCGATGGGTTCGGGCCCGGTCTGCTCCGTCTCGGCGCCGAGCTCGACGGCCGTCTGGTCGGCTACGTCGACCTCCACGGGACCGACGAGCAGCGGCGCGAGCTCGGCTATCTCGTCGGTGGTCGAGAGCGGTGGGGGAGAGGCCTCGGCGCGGCGGTCGCGCGGGCCGGGCTGGCGCATGCTTTCCTCGCGCTGGGGCTCGCCGAGGTGTGGGCGGAGGCGGTCGATGCCAACCCTGCCTCCGTGCGGATCCTTCAGGGCCTCGGGATGATCGAGACGGGCAGGGGAGAGGATCATGTCTACCGCGGGATCCCCTCCCACCACCGGCGGTTCACCATCACGGCAGACTCGTGGTGCGCCCTCCACCACGACAAGGAGACCTCATGAGCAACCAGACGACCGGCAAGGTGCTGGCGGTGCTGATCTGCCTGATCGTCCTGGTGCCCCTGGCGATCATGAGCGTGTGGCAGCCGGTCCGGATCGGCCTGCCCGCCCTGGTCTTCGTGCTGACGGGCGTGGTCGTCCTGGTGATGAACGCCCGCAAGTCCAAGCGCTGACGGTCTCGGGCAGACCGCCTCGGGCTCAACGGGCGAGCAGGTCGGGGGTCGTCGAGAGGGGGGCGGGAATCGCGCCAGCGGGGATGAGCCCTCCCGTTCGCGCATGCTGGTCCACCTCAAGCTGTCGGCCCCACGCCAGCGGGGATCGAGTTGACCTCGCGCACGAGACGAAGCGCTCACATCTGCTCGTGCACTCGCCCACAAGGGTGTGTCCTTATGTCTCTATCCAAAGGACATCGCGGGTGTCCTTTGGATAGAGACATAGAGACACGGGCTCGTGTGCCGCGGATGGGTAGGCTCCTGGCATGCCCGAGCTCATCACGGACCCCGTCCGCATCCCCGTCCCCGGCGGCAAGATCATCGACGAGCACGTCGGAGCCGCCTCGACGGGCGACCGCGGTGTGTCCGTCGCCCGCATGGAGGCGCCCGCCGGCTGGACCGAGCCCTACCAGACGCCGGACTTCGACGAGGTCACGGTGGTGCTGGGCGGTGAGGTCGTCGTGGACCACGACGGTGGCCCCACCAGCGTCCTCGCAGGTCAGAGCATCGTGACCCGCGCCGGCGAGCGGATCCGCTATCGGGTGGGGCCGGAGGGTGCGACATACCTCGCGATCTGCACCCCGGCGTTCACCCCGGAGGGCGTCCACCGCGACGAGGACTGACGCGCTGGCGTCCCGGGTCCGGGATCCTCGCTGCCGGGCGAGCTGGCCCAGGACCCGCCGCGGGCCGAGGCATCAGCCTGGCGAACGAGGGCTGGTCGATGCCTCTGCCCCCGGCGAAGGCATCGGCCTGGCGAACGAGGGCTGGTCGATGCCTCTACCCCCGGCGAAGGCATCGGCCTGGCGAACGAGGGCCGGTCGATGCCTCTACCCCCGGTAGGGTCGTGAGGGTGACCAGTCGAGACAGCAGCTCCCCGGCATACGACGTCGACCCGCAGGTCGCCCGAGCACCCAAGGTGCTCCTGCACGAGCACCTCGACGGCGGGCTGCGGCCCGCCACCGTCCTCGAGCTCGCCCGCGAGACGGGGTATGACGCCCTGCCCGCCGACGACGCGACCGACCTCGGGCGCTGGTTCCGCGAGAGCGCGGACTCCGGCTCCCTGGTGCGCTACCTCGAGACCTTTGCGCACACCGTCGGGGTGATGCAGACGCCGGACGCGCTGCGGCGGGTCGCCCGCGAGGAGGTCCTGGACCTGGCGCGCGACGGCGTCGCCTACGCCGAGATCCGTTATGCGCCAGAGCTGCACCTCGAGCGGGACCTCACCCTCGAGGAGGTCGTCGAGGCCGTCAACGAGGGATTCCGCGAGGGCGAGGTGCTGGCTCGTGAGGAGGGGCGGCAGATCCGCGTCACCGCGCTGCTCACCGCCATGCGTCACGCCGCGATGAGCCGCGAGATCGCCGAGCTGGCCGTCCGCTACCGGGAGCAGGAGGTCAGCGGCTTCGACATCGCGGGGGCCGAGGCGGGCTACCCGCCCACCCGGCACCTCGACGCGTTCCAGTACCTCGCCCGCGAGAACGCCCACTTCACGATCCACGCGGGGGAGGCCTTCGGGCTGCCGTCGATCCAGGAGGCGCTGACCTGGTGCGGCGCCGACCGGCTCGGCCACGGCGTGCGCATCGTCGACGACCTCACGGTGGACGGCATCGCCTATCCGCAGTGGGCGGCCGAGCACGACCAGCTGCCCGACGTGCGGGACGTGCGGCTGGGGCTGCTGGCGGCCTACGTCCGCGACAAGCGCGTCCCCCTCGAGATGTGCCCGAGCAGCAACGTCCAGACCGGCGCCTCCGCGAGCATCGCGCTGCACCCGATCACGCTGCTCAAGGACCTGCGCTTCCGCGTGACCGTCAACACCGACAACCGCCTGATGAGCGACACGAGCATGGGCAAGGAGATGACCCTGCTCGTGCGCGACGCCGGCTGGACGATGACGGACCTGCGCTGGGTGACGATCAACGCGATGAAATCCGCGTTCATCGCCTTCGACCAGCGGCTCGCCCTGATCGACGAGGTCATCAAGCCGGGGTATGCCGAGCTGACCTGATCACGGCTGCCGCCTGTCGCAGCTGCGGCGATCGCGCCGGCGGAGGTCTGGGCCAGCCGCTCAGACGTGGGGCAGGACGCGGTGCCGGGTGGCGGCGTCGCGGGCCAGCCGCTGCGCGTCGCGGTGACCGCGCTCGGCGACGACGGTCTGCAGCAGGGCCTCGGGGTGGGTGCCGGCCGGGGGCGGCGGCATGACGTGCTGCGCGACGGTCGCGGCGAGCTCCTGGGCGATGCGGGCCCGGGCCACGGGATCGAGGCCCTCGCGGCGGTGCAGGAACTGGCGGGTGGCCAGCGACAACGCGTCCGGCAGCGGCGCGATGTCGGCGCTCGCGGCCCACGCGGACAGCTCGGGGGCGGGCGGCACGGGCGGTGGCAGCTGCAGCCGGAGGCGGTCCCGGACGGCATACGTGCCTGCCGCGAGGTCACCGAGCCGCTTGCCGCGCGCGGTGAGCACCACCGCGCAGAAGGCCACGGCGCCGCTCGTGCTCCAGATCTCCAGGAAGCCGATGAGCGAGCGCGTCAGGCACTGGCGGAAGGCCACCGGGCCGCCGTCGTCGCGCACGATGCAGGTGCCGGTGGCGAGCTTGCCCACCGACCGTCCGCGGGTCAGCGTCTCGATGACCGCGGGCAGGATCACCAACGTCGTCACGACCGTGGTGAGGACCAGCGCCGCGCCGGCCGCCTCGTCGAGGTCGCCCAGCACGCCACCGAAGGCCAGGGACAGGCCGAAGAGCAGCAGGGCCCCGCAGACCACGTCGATCGCGCCGGACGCGACGCGCAACCCCGGCCCGGCGGCGGGCACGCGCAGCGCCACCGCGTCTCCGGTGACGAGATCGTCCTCGCCCACACCGATCGTGGGGCGTGCTGACCTGGGCGGCTGCATGTCTGGCAGCCTAGCGGGCTGGGCCGGCCCGGTCCGCGAGGGGCGCGGGCTAGGGTGGGGGCGTGGACCTGGACGCCTACGTCGCGGCCCACCGGGGGGAGTGGGACGAGCTCGACGCTCTGACGCGTCGGTCGCGGCTCTCCGCGGAGGAGGCCGACCGCCTGCTCGACCTCTATCAACGGGTCGGCACGCACCTCGCCGTCGTGCGCACCAGTGCGCCGGATCCCGCTGTTGTGCAATGGCTCTCGGGCGTCCTGGCGCGGGCGCGGCGACGTGCCTCGGGGACGCGGACCGGGTCGGTGCGGGACATCGCCCGGTTCTTCACCGAGACCTTCGCGGCCACGCTCTACCACCTGCGCTGGTGGTGGCTGACGACGACGGTGCTCAGCCTGGTCGTGGCGTTCGCGGCGGGCTGGTGGTTCTATCACAACCCCACCGTCGAGAACTCCCTGATGAGCCCCTCCGAGGTCGCGCAGTACGTCAACACCGACTTCGAGAGCTACTACTCCGAGCACGCGGCCACCAGCTTCGCCGCGCGCGTGTGGACCAACAACGCCTGGGTCGCCGCGCAGTGCATCGCGATGGGCGTGCTCGGAGCACCCGTCGTCTATGTCCTGCTGCAGAACGTCATCAGCGTCGGCGTCATCGGCGCCCTGATGGTCCGCCACGGACGGGGCGCGCTGTTCTTCGGCCTGATCCTGCCGCACGGGCTGCTCGAGCTGACCGCGGTGTTCGTGGCGGCGGGGGTGGGTCTGCGGCTGTTCTGGTCGTGGGTCGAGCCCGGCCCGAGGACTCGTATGGCGTCCCTGGCCGCCGCCGGCCGCACCACGGTCGGGGTGGCGATGGGGCTGGTGGTGGTGCTCCTCGTGTCGGGCGTCCTCGAGGCGTTCGTGACGCCGTCGGGCCTGCCGACGTGGGCGCGCATCACGATCGGCGTGCTGGCCGAGGTGGCGTTCTTCGCCTATGTGTTCGTGGTCGGTCGGCGTGCGGCGGCCCGAGGCGTGACGGGTGACGTGGACGACGCCGATCGCGAGGACGAGGCCGTCGCGTCCCTCTGACCTCGACTCGCCCGCCCCCGCCCGCTGCCCTCACCCGCTGCCCTCACCCGCTGCCCTCACCCGGCGCCCTCACCCGGCGCCCTCACCCGCTGCCCTCACCCGCTGCCCTCACCCGGCGCCTTCACCCGGCGCCATTGGTCACCAACGACGTCTGAGCGGCCCTCTTGAACGTTCCAAAACGTCACTGGTGACCAATGGCGCGACGCGGGGCGGTGAGTGGGCGCGTATGGCGGCTCCCGGTCGCTGGAAGCTGCGATTCCTGCCCATTCGTCGAGGCGCGCGGCGGCAGGTAGACGCCCGATCCAGGATCCGCCTGAGCTGGACACATCCGCCTGGCGTGCCAGGTCGGGCGGATGTGACTACCTCGGGTACGTGCATCAGCCTGGGGGACGGAGGCCGGTCGATGGACCTACCGGGGGCGGGATCATCAGCCTGGGGGACGAAGGCCGGTCGATGCCTCGGCCGGCGGCGGGTCAGAGGAGGCCGCGGGACTTGAGCATGAGGTAGTGGTCGGCGAGGGCCGGCGCGAGGTCCTGCGGCGGCGCGTCCACCACGGTCACGCCGAGCCCGGCCAGCGCGTCGGCGGTCTGCGTGCGCTGCGTGCGCGTCCGCTCCGCCGCCGCCGCGCCGTAGGCCTCCTCGGCGGTGCGGCGGGCGCTCGCCATCCGGTCCAGGTCGGGGTCGGCGCAGGAGGCGATGCACACGCGCTGGCGCCGGGTGAGGAGCGGCAGCACGGGCAGGAGCGACTCGGCGACGGCGGCCGGCTCGAGCGGGGTCAGGAGCACGAGCAGCGAGGGACGGCGGGCCTGCCGGGCCACCGCGGAGGCCAGCGCCTGCCAGTCGGCCTCGACGATGGCGGGCTGCACGGTCGCGAGCGCGTCGGAGACCGCGGCGAGCAGGTCGGTGCGGGCCACCCCGGCGAGCTGGGCGCGCACGACGCGGTCGCCGGCGACGAGGTCGACGTGGTCGCCGGCGTGCGCGGCCAGGGCCGTGAGCAGCAGCGATGCCTCGATGGCGGCGTCCAGGCGGGTCGTGTCGTCGACCCGCCCCCCCGACAGGCGCGAGGGGTCGACGACGAGGGGGATCCGCCGGTCGCGCTCGGGTCGCCAGGTCCGCACGACCAGCTCGCTGCGCCGCGCCGACGCGCGCCAGTCGATCGAGCGGACGTCGTCGCCCTCGACGTACTCGCGCAGGGAGTCGAACTCAGTCCCCTGCCCGCGCACCCGCACGGCCGAGCGGCCGTCGATCTGCCGCAGCCGCGCGAGCCGGCTCGGCAGGTGCCGCCGCGAGTGGAAGGGCGGCAGCACGCGCACCGTCCCCGGCACGTCGACGGACGCCTGGCGCCCGGCGATCCCCAGCGGTCCGAGGGTGCGCACGGTGACGAGGTCCGTATGCCGGTCCCCGCGCCGCACGGGCGTCAGCGCGGTCTCGACCTCGACCGAGGCACCGGGCGCCACCGCGATCCGGTGCCGCTCGCCGCTGGTCCCGGCCGACGGCTGCCAGGCGTCGCGCAGCACGCCGCGGGCGGTCCGGCGGGACGCGTTGTGCACGTGCAGCCGGGTCGTGGTGGTGGTCTCGGCGCGGATGGTCCCGACGCGGTCGCGGGTGATCGACAGGCGGCGCGGCGAGGCGGCCAGCAGCGCGTCGACCCCGGCGACCACCACGACGAGCACCAGCCACAGCGTGGCGGTGAGGGGCTCGGGGCGCAGCAGCACCGGCACCACGCCCAGCAGGGCGAGCACCACGGCGCGGCCGGTCAGCGTCATCGCCGCGTCGAGCCTGACCGCGGCGAGGCCAGCGACCCCGGGCGCAGGATCGGCGGCGCGGGCGCTGGGCCCGCTGCGGTTCCTGCGCCCGCTGCGGTCACGGCCGTCACAGCTGTCATCGCGGCACCGGCACGGCGTCCAGCGCGGTCTGCAGCACCGCGCCGACCGACACGCCCTCGAGCTCGGCCTCGGGCCGCAGCGACAGGCGGTGGGCGAGCGTGGCGTGCGTGAGGGTCTTGACGTCGTCCGGGGTCACGTAGTCGCGACCGTTGAGCCACGCCCACGCCCGCGAGGTGGCGAGCAGCGCCGTCGCCCCACGGGGTGAGGCGCCCAGCGACAGGGACGGCGCGGTGCGGGTGGCACGGCATACGTCCACGACATAGGCGACGACCTCGGGGGCGACGCCGACGGTCCGCACGGCCGCCGCCCCGGCGAGCAGGTCCGCGCCCGACGCGACCGGCCGCACCCCCGCGGAGGCGAGGTCACGCGGGTCGAAGCCGCGGGCGTGCCGCGAGATGACCTCGATCTCCTGCTCGCGCGGCGGCACGGGCAGCACCACCTTGAGCAGGAAGCGGTCGAGCTGCGCCTCGGGGAGGGGATAGGTGCCTTCGTACTCGACGGGGTTCTGCGTGGCAGCGACGAGGAAGGGCTCGGGCAGCGGCCGGGACGTCCCGTCGACGGTGACCTGCCGCTCCTCCATCGCCTCGAGCAGCGCGGCCTGCGTCTTGGGCGGGGTGCGGTTGATCTCGTCGGCGAGCAGCAGGTTGGTGAAGACCGGGCCCGGCCGGAACTCGAACTCTGTGGTGCGGGCGTCGAAGATCATCGACCCGGTCACGTCGCCCGGCATCAGGTCCGGCGTGAACTGCACGCGCCGCGTGTCGATCGACAGGGCCGTGGCGAGGGTGCGCACGAGCAGCGTCTTGGCGACGCCGGGGACCCCCTCGAGCAGGACGTGACCGCGGCTGAGCAGGCCGATGAGCAGCCCCGTCACGGCGGCGTCCTGCCCGACGACGGCCTTGGCCACCTCGGAGCGCACGGCCTGCAGGGCCTCGCGGGCGCTGGTGTGGTCGGTCATGGGTGGCGTACCTCTTCCTCGAGCTGGGCCAGGTCGGTCGCGGTCGCGGCCAGGTCGGCGTCGGTGGTGGGGTCGGGTCCGGCGAGCAGGGCTCGTATGTCGTCGCGCTCGCGCCCCGTGGCCCGCGCCACGGCCGCGACGACCGCCTCGTCGTCGGCGCCCGCGGGCAGCCCGAGCCGGATCGCGAGACGTCGCCGGGTGGCGCTGCGCAGGGCATCGGCGGCGTGGCCGCGCCCCGCGGCACGTCGATAGAGCCGGCCGCGGGCGACCGTCGTCTCGCTGGCCCGCACCACGACGGGGAGGGGCTCGACGGCGAGCCGCCCGAGTCGACGTCCGCGCCACCACATGGTGAGCAGGACGGCGCCGCCGAGCAGGAGCAGCAGGGGCATGAACCACGCTGGGGCGACGCTGGGTTCGCCGCGCACGGTGTCGCCCTCGCTGATGTCGGAGAAGGCCGGGGCGTACCACACGAGGTGTCGCTCGCTGCCGAGCAGGCGCAGCGCGAGGGCCGCGTTGTCGTCCTGGGTGATGGTGCCGTTGGTGACGATGCCCGCGGGGGCGAGCAGGTCGGTGCGGGGCCGGCCGTCGGCCGCCGGGAGGGTCAGCAGGGCGTGCCCCTCGCCGACGGGGTAGCAGCCCCGGGCACCGTCGGTGTCCCACGACGACCCGAGGTCATCGGCGGTCGGGTCCTGGGAGGGCTCCTCGCCCGGGCCGAACGGCAGGTCCGAGCCCCCCGACCCGTCCGACCCGTCCGACCCCTCGCCCGCCGCCTCGGCGACCTGCTCCCGGGTCATGACCGCATAGCCGGCGCCTCGCGAGGAGATGTCCGGGGACGCAGCGGCGGCGGGGTCGGTGCAGCGGGCCCCCTCGGGATCGTTCTCGTCGGCTCGGGTCAGCGTGACGGGCAGGTCCAGGTCGTGCAGCGCGCTGCGGGGCAGACCCAGCAGGACGAGGCGTCCGGCGCCGTCGAGCCGCTCGTCGACCTCCAGCATCGCCTCGGTCGTGAGCGCGCCGGTGTCGGACACGACGACGGTGGTGTCCTCGTCGACGCGGGCCGCCGCCAGCTCCTCGCGCGTGCGCACCACGTCCACCTCGACGCCCTCGCGCCGCAGGACCTCCGCGACCGCCTTGGTGCCCCCGGCGTCCACGGTGCCGGGGTCCATCGGGACGCCGCTGCCCTGCGGCAGGCTGCGCCACACGGCCACGGCGAGCAGGGCCACCAGCACGGCGACCCACACCGTCTTGGTGCGGCGGCTCGTGGGGCGGCGGTCCCGCTCGCGGGGGCCGAGGATCACGTCGAGGCTCATCGCGCCTCCCGCAGCTCGGCCGCCAGCGCCAGCACGCTCTCGGCCTGCTCGGCGGTGGTGCGCTGCGGCTCGTCCGCACCCGGCACGGGGCCGTCGGGGTGCCCGTAGCACGCGGCGTCGAAGATCTCCGCGGACCGGTGGGCGCGGTCGGCATACGACGGGAGGGCCTCGGCCGCGGCCCGGCTGACCTCCTGGGCGGTGCGCCCGGGGGCGTCGTGCACGACGTCGCGGTCGTCGAGGGCGACGACCAGCGCGCGGAAGGCCGACACCACGGCCCGGTCGTGGGCCGCGTGGTCCAGGTGCTCGCGCGCCTCGCCGAGGTAGTCGACGGCCGAGCGCGCCGGGTCGGTGAGCCCACCGGCGCGGCGGCGGCGCTCCTCGGCGACGGAACGAAGGTCGCGCAGCTTCCACCCGAGCAGGGCGAGCAGCAGGAGCAGCACCGCGACGAGCACGGCCACGCCGATGCCCGAGGGGGCGCCGGGCGCGCCCGAGAACAGGTCGTCGAACCACGCCAGGACGATGTCGAGCAGGGACGGGCGAGGGTACCCGGGCCGGGTCAGCTCCTGCTCCAGCAGGCGGCGCGCCTCGTCGGAGCCCGGCTCGACCGGGACCGAGGAGACGGGCAGGGCCAGCCCGAGGGAGCCGGTCACGGAGCGGTCAGCGCTCCTGGGTGGCTCGCCGCTCGACGGCCCGCGCCAGCTCGACGTCCAGGCCCTCGCGGCGGATCCGCTGGTCGATGTAGAGCAGCGTGCTCACCGTCGAGGTGATCGGCGTCGTCACGGCGGCGATGAGGACCTGGGCCAGCCCGACGATCACCATCATGACGAGGAAGCCCGATGCCAGGCTGTCGGGGCTGTCGGAGGACGTCGCGAACACCGCGAGCATGCCGATCATGGTGACGGGGAACATCAGCGCCCCGGAGGCGAACCCGACGACCAGGTTGGTGACGAGCTGGATGCCGAACAACCGCCAGAAGGCGCCTCGGCTCAGGGCCCAGCTGCGCCGCAGGGACTCGATCACGCCGATGCGCTCGAGGATCAGGGCGGACGTCGCCAGCCCCAGCCGGACGTAGGCGAAGACGAAGACAGGTGCCAGCACCAGCCCGCCGAGGACCGCGAGGGCGCCGTCGAGCTGCGCGAGCCCGTAGAGGGCGAGGGCCACGAGGCCGAGGCCCGCGAGCCAGAGCAGGCCCGTGACCAGCAGGAACAGCAGCAAGCGGGCGATCTGCGGGCGCAGCTCGCGCCAGGCCTCGCCGATGGTGGCGCGCTCGCCGATCACCGCCCGGGACACGACGACGCACAGGACGAGGGTGGCGGCGCTGGCGAAGAGGCTCGACGGCACCTGGACGAGGTTGAGCAGGGGGCTGCTCCCGTTGTCCGGGTCGCTGAGGTCGCCCATCCGCTGCACGCCCCCGGCGAGCAGCCATCCGACGAAGGGGATGATCAGGAGCAGCCCGATCAACTGCAGCGCGAGCGAGAGCCCGATCGTGGCGCGCGGGTTGAAGCGCAGGATCTTGAAGCCGGCCCCGAGGATGTCGCCGAGGAACAACGGCCGCAGCGGGACGATGCCCGGGTTGGTGACCATGGCCATCGAGGGATAGCCGCCCGGGGGCGGTGCCTGGCCGTATGCCGGACCCTGCCCGTAGGCCGGAGGCGGCCCGTAGGCCGGAGGCGGCCCGTAGGCCGGAGGCTGGCCGTAGCCCGGCTGCTGGCCATGGCCATGGCCCTGGGGCTGCTCGTGACCGGGCTGCTGCGGGTGGCCGGAAGGCGCCGCGTAGCCGGGCTGGTAGGCCGGCGGGGCAGGGGCCTCGCCCGTGGGGTCGTAGGGCGGCGGAGGGGGCAGCGGCGTGCTGCCGCCCGCCCGGTCCTCGCCGTCGCGGCCTGGCGCCGCCCACTGGTCGTTGCTCATCGTCGCCCCCTCGAAGCGTCCCCACCCGTGCTCGCGGCCACGCTATCAGCGCAGGTCGGCGGCGCGTCGCCAGGCTTCCCCAGGCGTGATCGGCGTGGCGCCGAGGGCGACCTGGTGCTCGACGATGGCGGGTTCGGCACGGCGCAGCGCCAGTCCGCGACGCACGAGGGTGACGGGCGGCTTGCGGCGCTCCTTGAGGTCGCGGGCGAGGCGCAGGGCAAAGGTCACCCACGGCGTCCGGCGCACGCACCACGCCTGGGCGAGCAGCCCGCGCTCGCGCAGCGCAGCCGTGAGCTCGGCGGCGAAGATGCCCTCCGCCACGACGAACGCGCCCGGGGGCAGGGTGATGCGGACGCCCTCGACGCGGCGGGACCGGGAGATGTCATAGCCCGGCACGTCGACCTCCCCGGTCCGGACCAGCGTCTCGAGCGCCGTCAGGGCCGCGTCGGCGTCCCAGCTGGCGGGGTCGTCCCAGTCGGGGATGCCCAGGTCGCCCATCGGCAGGCGCGGGTCGTCCCCGTCGAGATAGAAGTCGTCGAGCCGCAGGGTCGGCCAGCCCAGCTCGTGCCGCAGCCGGTCGGCGAGGCGGGACTTGCCGGCGCCGCTGGGCCCGCAGGCGACGATGACGCGCGCGGGGTGCTCGCTCACAGCGCGGTGAGGGCGGCCATGTCGGCCTTGATGGCCGCCAGCCGCTCGGACGCGGTGGCGCGGGCGCGGGCGAGATCGCCTGCGCCGTCGACGGATTCGATCGCCTCGAGATAGACCTTGACCTTGGGCTCGGTGCCGGACGGGCGCACGATGATCCGGCTGCCGTCGGCGAGCGAGAACCGCAGCCCGTCGGTCGGCGGCAGGTCGGCGGACCCGGCGGCCAGGTCGTCGAGCCGGTCGACGCGGGACCCCGCGACGGCCTGCGGCGGGTTGCCGCGCAGACGCTCCATGAGGGCGGGCATGAGGGCGAGGTCGCTGACGCGCACCGACAGCGCGTCGGTCGCGTGCACGCCGTGGGCGACCGCGAGGTCGTCGAGCACGTCGAGCAGGGTGCGCCCCTGCGCCCTCAGCCGGGCGACGAGCTCGACCACGAGCAGGGCGGCCGAGACGCCGTCCTTGTCCTGCACGGAGTCGGGGTCGACGCAGTAGCCGAGCGCCTCCTCGTAGCCGTAGGCCAGCCCCGGCACGCGGGCGATCCACTTGAAGCCGGTGAGCGTCTCGCGGTGCTCGAGCCCGGCCGCGCGGGCCATGGCGCCGAGCAGGCGGGAGGACACGATGGAGCTGGCCAGGACGCGGCGGTCGCCGTCCGGGCGGGCGGAGAGCCGCTCGATCATCGCGTGCCCGAGCAGGGTCCCGAGCTCGTCGCCGCGCAGCATCCGCCAGGTGCCGTGGTCGTCCACGGCGGCGGCGCAGCGGTCGGCGTCGGGGTCGTTGGCGACGACCACGTCGGGGCGCACCTCGGTCGCGAGCGCGAGGGCCGCGTCGATCGCGCCTGGCTCCTCGGGGTTGGGGAAGGACACGGTCGGGAAGTCCGGGTCCGGCTGCTCCTGGCTCGAGACGACCTGCGGCGCAGGGAAACCCGCGCGCTCGAAGGCCAGCCGCACCGTCTCCGACCCCACCCCGTGCAGGGCCGTGTGGACGACGGCGACCTCGCGCGGAGCGTCGGGCGCGACGACGGCGGCGGCGCGCTCGACATACGCGTCCAGCAGCTCGTCCCCGAGGGTGTCCCAGCCGTCGTCGGCCATCGGGACGGACGCGACCGACGGGACCGCGGCGATGTGCGCGGCGATCTGCGCGTCGACCGGCGGCACGATCTGCGAGCCGTCGCCGAGATAGACCTTGTAGCCGTTGTCCTGCGGCGGGTTGTGGCTGGCCGTGACCATGACGCCGGCGTCCGCGCCGAGGTGCCGGATCGCGAACGCCAGCACCGGCGTCGGCAGCGGCCGGGGCAGCACCATGGCCGAGCCGCCCGCGGCCTCGACGACGGCCGCCGTGTCGCGCGCGAAGACGTCGCTGTTGTGCCGGGCGTCGAAGCCGATCACCACGGCCGGGTCGGGGCGCCCGCCCTCGGCCTGCAGGTATGCCGTGAGCCCCGCCGCCGCCCGGATGACGACGGCGCGGTTCATGCGGCGCGGGCCCGCGCCGAGCGCTCCGCGCAGGCCGGCGGTCCCGAACTCCAGCATCCCGGCGAACCGGTCGGCGAGGTCGGCACGGGAAGCCTCGCCCGTGTCCCCGCCGGCCTCGACGGCGGTGATCAGCGCGTCGAGCTCGGCCCGGGTGGCGGTGTCGGGGTCGTCGTCGCGCCAGGCGCGGGCCGCCGCGAGGAGCTCGCCGGTGGCAGCGTCGGGGGTGAGGGAGCCTGCGACGGGGGAGTCGCCGGACGAGTCGGTGCTGGTCGAGCGGGGCGGGTTCGTCATACGGCTCAGTCCTCGGTGGCGATGCGGGTGACGACGTCGGCGAGCAGGCGACCGCAGCGGGCGGCCGCGGCCTGACCGGCCTCGATGACCTCCTGGTGCGACAGGGCCTGGTCGCTGGTGCCGGCGGCGGGGTTGGTGACCAGGGAGATGCCGAGGATCTCCAGGCCGGCGTGGCGGGCGGCGATGGCCTCGAGGGTGGTGGACATGCCGACGAGGTCGCCACCGAGGGTGCGGGCCATGCGGACCTCGGCCGGCGTCTCGTAGTGCGGCCCGCGGAACTGCACGTAGACGCCCTCGTCGAGGCTCGCGTCCACCTCGCGCGCGATGCCGCGCAGGCGGGAGCTGTAGAGGTCGGTGAGGTCCACGAAGGTCGCACCCTCCAGCGGCGAGGCGGCCGTCAGGTTGAGGTGGTCGCTGATGAGTACCGGTGTGCCGGCGGGCCACTCGGGGCGCAGGCCACCGCAGCCGTTGGTCAGGACGACCTGACGGCACCCGGCCGCGGCGGCGGTGCGGACGCCGTGGACGACCGCGCGCACGCCCTTGCCCTCGTAGAAGTGAGTGCGGGTGCCGTAGACCAGGGCCCGGCGGTCCGTGTCGCCCAGCGAGACCGAGCGGATCGTGCCGCTGTGGCCCACGACCGCGGCGCGCGAGAAGCCCGGCACGTCGGCGTTGTCGATGACCGTGAGGGTCTCGCCGATCAGGTCGGCCGCCCCGCCCCACCCGGAGCCGAGCACCAGCGCGACGTCGTGCCGCTCGACGCCGGTGCGCTCGGCGATGACGGTCGCGGCTGCCCTCGCCACCTCGAAGGGGTCGACGTCGGGGTCGTTCAGGTCCACGTGGGTGTCGCTCATGGCGGACAGCCTACGGGTGGGGTGGACGGGCCCACGGTTCGGCATACGGCGTCCGCTCGTCCGGTGAGCCCCCGCCCACCGGGGATGGTTGGATGGAGCCCGTGATCGAACGCAACCAGTCAGTCGTCATCCTCGGTGGAGGGCCCGGTGGCTACGAGGCCGCCCTCGTCGCCGCCCAGCTCGGAGCGACGGTCACCGTCGTCGACCGCGACGGGCTCGGCGGCGCGGCGGTCCTGTCGGACTGCGTGCCCAGCAAGGCGCTGATCTCGACCGCGAGCTTCATGACGCGCATGGAGGACTCGCGGGCGCTGGGCGTGCACTACCAGGACCCGCGGACCCAGCGGGAGTCCGACCTCGAGGGCGACGACGTCACCGTCGCCGACCTGCCGGCCGTCAACGCCCGCATCCTCGCCCTCGCCCGCAAGCAGAGCGAGGACATCGAGGCCCGCCTGGTCAGCGAGGGCATCACGATCCTGCGCGGCGTCGGCCGCATCGCGGCGCCGGGGCGCGTCGTCGCCACGCCAGCAGACGGCTCGGGGGAGCAGGAGCTCGACGCCGACGTCATCCTGGTGGCGACCGGGGCCACGCCGCGGGTGCTGCCGACGGCCGTGCCCGACGGCGAGCGCATCCTCACCTGGAAGCAGATCTGGGACCTGCCCGACATCCCCGAGCACCTGATCGTGGTGGGCTCCGGCGTGACGGGGGCCGAGCTCGCGCACGCCTATCTCGCGCTGGACAGCAAGGTCACGCTCATCTCGTCGCGCGACCGCGTCCTGCCGGGGGAGGACCCCGACGCGGCGCGCGTCATCGAGGACGTCTTCCGCCGTCGTGGCATGACTGTCCTCGACCGCTCCCGCGCGGCGTCCGTCGAGCGGGTCGGCGACCGCGTCGTCGCCACCCTCACCGACGGCCGCACCGTCGAGGGCTCGCACTGCATCATGGCCGTCGGGTCGGTGCCCGCCACCGATGGCCTCGGGCTGGAGGCGGCCGGCGTGCAGCTCGCCGACTCCGGGCACATCGAGGTCGACCGCGTCTCCCGCACCTCGGTCAACGGCATCTATGCCGCCGGCGACTGCACCTCGGCCCTGCCGCTCGCGTCGGTCGCCGCCATGCAGGGGCGCACCGCGATGTGGCACGCGCTGGGCGACGCCGTGCAGCCGATCAACCTCACCGGCGTCTCGGCCACGATCTTCACCGACCCCGAGATCGCCACGGTCGGCGTGACGGCGGAGCAGGTCGCCGAGCAGCACCTGGACGTGCGCGAGGTGATGATGCCGCTGGCCACCAACGCGCGCGCCAAGATGGACCGCTTCACCGACGGGTTCATCAAGCTCTATGCCCGCAAGGTGTCCGGGCTGGTCATGGGCGGCGTGGTCGTGGCGCCCAAGGCGTCGGAGCTGATCTTTCCCGTGGCGCTGGCCGTCGAGAACCGCCTCACCGTCGACCAGATGGCGCAGACCATCACGGTGTACCCCTCGATGAGCGGCTCCCTGGCCGAGGCGGCACGCCGCCTGCACACCAGCGAGTGACCTACCTCAGGTAGGCACATCCCCCCGGGTTGGCACGCCAGGCCGATGTGACGACCTGAGGTAGGAACATCCGCCCGGGTTGGCACGCCAGAGCACAGACCTACCCCCGGCAGAGGCATCGACCGGCCGTCGTTCGCCAGGCTGATGCCTCTACCGGGGGTAGGTGCGCTCCGTCAGCCGATCTGGCCGGGCGCGCGGCCCGTGGTGCCCTCGTCGGGACGGACCGTGGTCGTGTCGAAGGTCTCGCCGGTCGTCGGGCGGACCGTGGGGTCGGTCTCGCCGGCGGGCTGACCTGCCGGCTGACCCGCCGTGCTGCTCGCGCTCGTGCCCGTGGTGCCCGCTCCGGTCGTGCCCGTGCCGGGCTGACCGACCGGGGGAGTCCCGGGCTTGCCGTGCACCAGCTTGTCCTTGGCCAGGTCACGGCCCTGCTGGATCTGGCGGCTGAACCGACCCTTGGTCCCCTTGTCGACGGCGTGGCCGACCTTGTCCAGGCCCCCCGACACCTTGTCCGGGTTCTCGTCGATGTACTGCTTGGCCTTGCCCGCAGCCTGGCTGGCCGCCTGGCCCGCCTTGCTGACGATGTCGTTGAACTTCACGGTGCCTCCTCGTCCGTACCGCCGACGGCGGTGTCGTGATGCTCAGCGAGTCTAGGCGCGGGAGGGTTCCCGACGGGCCCCACGTCTTCAGCCGCCCCGCCTCGGGTAGGTGAGCACGAAGGGACACATCACGTCCCCTTTCCGATCCCCAAGGAGGCAGCATGTCCAAGGTCGCATTCCTCGTCGCCGGCGAGGGCATCGAGCGCGTGGAGCTCACCGACCCCTGGCAGGCCGTCAAGGACGCGGGCCACGAGCCGGTCCTGCTCAGCCTCGAGCCGGGCGAGGTCCAGACGTTCGACCACCTCGACAAGGCCGACAAGCAGGCCGTCGACGTCGTCGTGGCCGACGCGTCGGTCGGTGACTACGCCGCCCTCGTGCTCCCCGGCGGCGTCGCCAACCCCGACGCGCTGCGCATGGACGAGGACGCCGTCGCGTTCATCAAGGAGTTCGTCGGGTCGGGCAAGCCGGTCGCCGCGATCTGCCACGCCCCGTGGACCCTCGTGGAGGCCGACGTCGTCCGCGGCAAGCGCCTGACGTCCTGGCCGAGCCTGCAGACCGACATCCGCAACGCCGGTGGCGAGTGGGTCGACGAGGAGGTCGTCACCAGCGACAACCTCATCACGTCCCGCAACCCCGACGACATCCCGGCCTTCAACAAGGCCGTCGTGGCGGCGCTGGCGGGCTGAGCCCCACCGCACGAGACAGCGGGCCTGTCGGCATACGACCTCTCGGGGCTCGTATGCCGACGGGCCCGCCGCATGCTCCGCCGCCGACAGCTGGCCCGGGGACGTATCCCGCCGGACGCGCCCGCGGACTCGAACCCGCCGGGGGTAAAGGCATCGACCTGGCGAACGAAGGCCGGTCGATGCCTTTACCCGCGGTAGGTCAGGCGGGGTCCTTGATCTCCATGAGGACGGCGCCGTTGGAGACGGTCTCGCCGACCGCGGCGGAGATGCCGGCGATCGTGCCCGCCTTGTGGGCGTTGATGGGCTGCTCCATCTTCATGGCCTCGAGCACCAGCACGAGCTCGCCGGCCTGCACCTCCTGGCCCTCCTCGACCGCGATCTTGACGATCGTGCCCTGCATCGGCGCGGTGAGGGAGTCGCCGGACGCGGCCGCGCCGCCACCGCGACCACCGGAGGCGCGACGCGGGGCCTTCTTCTTGGCGCCACCCCCGCCACCCCCGCCGCCGAGCGACAGGGTGCCGGGCAGGGACACCTCGAGGCGCTTGCCGCCGACCTCGACGACGACCTTCTGACGCTCCTCGGCCTCGGGCGCCTCGGCCCCCGCGCCGCCGAACGGCTCGATGTCGTTGTCGAACTCCGTCTCGATCCAGCGGGTGTGCACCGTGAACGCGGCGTCCGGGTCGGAGGGGGCGAAGGCCTCGTCGCGAACCACCTTGCGGTGGAAGGGAAGCACGGTCGGCATGCCGTCGATGACGAACTCGTCCAGGGCCCGCCGCGCCCGCTCCACCGCCTGCTGCCGCGTGCGTCCCGTGACGATGAGCTTGGCCAGCATGGAGTCGAAGTTGCCGCCGATGACGTCGCCCTCGACGATGCCGGTGTCCAGGCGGACGCCCGGCCCGGCCGGCGGCTCGAAGACGGCGACGGTGCCCGGCGCGGGCAGGAAGTTGCGGCCCGCGTCCTCGCCGTTGAGGCGGAACTCGATGGAGTGGGCGTGGACCTGCGGGTCGTCGTAGCCCAGCTCCTGGCCCTCGGCGATGCGGAACATCTCGCGGACCAGGTCGATGCCGGTGACCTCCTCGGACACCGGGTGCTCCACCTGCAGGCGGGTGTTGACCTCGAGGAAGGAGATGACGCCGTCCTGGCCCACGAGGAACTCGCAGGTCCCGGCGCCGTAGTAACCGGCCTCCTGGAGGATCGCCTTGGAGGCGCGGACCAGCTCGGCGTTCTGCTCGTCGCTGAGGAACGGCGCGGGGGCCTCCTCGACGAGCTTCTGGTTGCGGCGCTGCAGGGAGCAGTCGCGCGTCGACACCACGACGACGTTGCCGTGCTGGTCGGCCAGGCACTGGGTCTCGACGTGCCGCGGCTTGTCCAGGAAGCGCTCCACGAAGCACTCGCCGCGCCCGAACGCCGTGACCGCCTCGCGCACCGCGGAGTCGAACAGCTCGGGGATCTCCTCCATGGTGCGGGCGACCTTGAGGCCGCGCCCGCCACCGCCATACGCGGCCTTGATGGCCACGGGGAGACCGTGCTCCTGCGCGAAGGCCACGACCTCGTCGGCGCCGCCGACCGGCTCCTTGGTGCCCGGCACCAGCGGCGCGTCGGCCTTGGTCGCGATGTGCCGGGCCTTGACCTTGTCGCCGAGGCCGTCGATCGCGGCGGGCGGCGGGCCGATCCAGATCAGCCCGGCGTCGATGACGGCCTGGGCGAAGTCGGCGTTCTCCGAGAGGAATCCGTAGCCCGGGTGCACGGCGTCGGCGCCGGACTCCTTGGCGATCTCGAGCAGCTTGTCCTGCACGAGGTAGGACTCGCCGGGCGTGGAGCCACCGAGGGCGTAGGCCTCGTCGGCGACCTTGACGTGCAGCGCATCTCGGTCGGGCTCGGCGTAGACGGCCACGGAGCCGATGCCTGCGTCCTTGCAGGCTCGGGCCACGCGGACGGCGATCTCGCCGCGGTTAGCGATCAGGACTTTGGTGATGGACGCCATGGCTCGGACTCTACTGCGGCCCACCCCCGCGGGCTTGCCGACGGGGGTGTGATCTGCGTCAGACGGCAGGTGGCGTGCGACGTCCGGCCGGGTGGGGCTCACGTCATAGGCTGGCCGTATGACGCAGAGCACAGCCCCCCAGATCATGCTCAACGACGGCCACGCCATCCCGCAGCTCGGCTTCGGGGTGTGGCAGGTGCCCGAGGACCAGGTCGTGGACGCGGTCAAGCACGCCCTGGCCACCGGCTACCGCCACCTCGACACGGCCGCGGCCTACGGCAACGAGGAAGGCGTCGGTCAGGCGCTCGCCGAGTCCGACGTGGCGCGCGACGAGGTCTTCGTCACCACCAAGCTGTGGAACGACGCGCACGGCCGCGACCGGACGCTGCGGGCGTTCGACACCTCGATGGACAAGCTCGGCCTGGACGTCCTGGACCTCTACCTCATCCACTGGCCCGTACCGTCGGCCGACGCCTACGTCGAGACGTGGAAGGCCCTGCTGGAGCTGCGCGACTCCGGGCGCGTGCGCTCCGTCGGGGTCTGCAACTTCCACGTCCCGCACCTGCAGCGTCTCGTCGACGAGACCGGCGTGGCGCCGGCGGTCAACCAGATCGAGCTGCACCCCTACCTCCAGCAGCGCGAGCTGCGCGCCCACGACGCCGAGGCGGGGATCGTCACCGAGGACTGGAGCCCGCTCGCCTCCGGCAAGCAGGTCATGGCGGACGAGACGATCCGCGCGATCGCCGACGAGGTCGGGGCGACGCCCGCCCAGGTGATCCTGCGGTGGCACCTGCAGCTCGGGTCGGTCGTCATCCCCAAGTCGGTGACGCCGTCGCGCATCGAGGAGAACTTCGGCTCCCTCGGGATCGAGCTCACGCAGGACCAGATGGAGCGCATCGGCGACCTCGACCGCGGCATGCGGACCGGGCCCGACCCCGACGAGTTCGCCGTGGGCGCCGTCACCGACTGACGGTCGAGCCCCGTCCACACCGACAGGGACACAGACAGGGACACAGATCGGGGACCTGAGTGCCGGGGATGCCGGCACGAGGGTCCCCGATCTGTGTCCGAGGTGGGGTCAGCTCACTTGCCGAGCAGCCAGATCAGCAGCAGGACCAGGAGGACGGCGACGGCGACGTCGCGCGAGGCCGAGAGCGGCGCGGCGGCCAGGGCAGCGGTGTGCAGTGCGGTCATGCCCAGCATGGTGCCACGACGAGGGCGCCGTGGTGGTGATGCACGCCGATCAGCCTGTATGCCGACTGGGTGGGCGCGACGCGGGAGGGGTCGAGCGGGGCTCAGCCCCGGCCCTGGCTCCCGCGCTGGCGACCGCTGCCCCGCGTGAGCAGCCACAGCAGGAGCAGCACCAGGATGGTGGCGCCGACGGCGCCGGGGTTGGTCTCGCCGCCGAGACCTGCGAGCCCGCTGCGGCTCCACCAGCCGGTGCCCGGCGCGGACCAGCCGGTGCTCGCGGCCCGGGCCGAGCCCACGGTGTCGGAGACGATCTTGGTGAGGTCGTCGCTCGTGGCGTCGTGGTAGGTGCCGCCGGTGGCGTCCGCCACGCACCGCAGCTGGCTGCGCGCGGGGGCCGAGACCTCGAGGCCGACGGTGTGCACGTGCAGGTCGATGCCCTGGCCGGCGAGGGTCTTGGCCACCGCGCACGGGTCGGCGGAGCAGGACTCCTCGCCGTCCGAGACCAGCACGACGCTGCGCCGACCGGTGGTGCCGAGATCGCCGGCGACCTGCTGCAGGGTGTAGCCGATCGGGGTGTCGCCGTGCGGGGCGAACGCGTCGATCGCGGTCTTGAGCCCACGGCGGTCCAGCGGACCGACCGGTGTCACGAGGCGGCTGTCGGTGCACGCCCTCGACCCGGGCGCCGCCTTGCCGGCGACCTTGACCCGCGATCCGTAGACGCGCAGACCGACCTGCGCGCCGTCCGGCAGCTCGTCGACGAGGGAGCGCAGCGCGTCCTGGGCGCCCTGCATGCGGGTGCGGCCCCGGGCGTCACGCTCGGCCATGGACCCGGAGGAGTCCAGGACCAGGAGCAGTCGTCCGTCACCCGCCCCCGCAGCGCCCGTGCCGGCAGTGCCCGTGCCGGCGGTGCCCGCCCCGCTCTCCGAGCCTGGCTGGATCCCCGGAGTCGCCCGCGCGACGGCTCCCGAGGCGGTGGCCTGCACCGCTGACGTGACGGTGGTGCTGGTCGTGCGAGTGGCGTCGGAGCACCCGGCGACCAGCAGCGTCACCGCCGACAGGGCCGAGATCGCCGACGCCCTCGAGATCGCCGACGCTCTCGACAGCTTCGACGCCGTCATCGCAGCCGACCGGGTGCGCCTGGGGGCAGCAGCTGCCCCCGTGGCGGCGGCGCGGGCGTGAGGCTGGCGGGACGGCATACGGTGCATTGTGCCCGCCCAAAGGTGACGAATCGGGCACGACCCAGGTCACGATCAGGTCATGGGCGCGAACCTCGCGGTGAAGTGCCGCAGGGCCGGCGGCTCTTCGACGATGCGGTAGCCCGGCAGGTCCCCGGCGCGGGCCTTGACCTGCTCGCACACCTCGATGACGTAGTCGATGTGGCTCTGGGTGTAGGTGCGGCGGGGGATGGCGAGGCGGACCAGCTCCATGGCGGCGGGCTTCTCGGAGCCGTCGGGCTGGCGCGCGAACATGACGGACCCGATCTCGCACGCCCGCACCCCGCCGGTCTCGTAGAGCGCGACGCTCAGCGCCTGCCCGGGGAAGTGAAGCGGGTCGATGTGGGGGAGCATCGCCTTGGCGTCGATGTAGACGGCGTGGCCGCCGGCCGGCTTGATGCACGGGATGCCCGCGTGCTCCAGGGCGTCGGCGAGGTAGGCCGTGGAGCGGATGCGGTAGCGCAGGTAGTCGTGGCTCACGGTCTCCTTGAGCCCCTGCGCCAGGGCCTCGAGGTCGCGCCCGGCCAGCCCGCCGTAGGTCGGGAAGCCCTCGGTGAGGATCAGCAGGTTGCGGCAGGCGGCGGCGAGCTCGTCGTCCTGCAGCGCCAGCCAGCCGCCGATGTTGCCCATCGGGTCCTTCTTGGCGGACATGGTCATGCCGTCGGCGCAGGCCGCCATGTCCTGGATGATGCTGACGACGTCCCGGTCGGCCTGGCCGGGCTCGCGCTCCTTGATGAACCAGGCGTTCTCGGCGAACCGGCAGGCGTCGAGGAACAGCGGCTTGCCGTGGCGGTGCGCGATCTCGGACACGGCGCGGATGTTGTCGAGCGAGACCGGTTGCCCGCCACCGGAGTTGTTGGTGACGGTGAGCATGACGACCGGCACGTCGTCGCCCCGCTCGGTGAGCAGGGCCTCGAGCCGGTCGACGTCCAGGTTGCCCTTGAACGGGTGGACCAGCGAGGGGTCGTGGCCCTCGGGGATGACCAGGTCGACGGCCTCGGCGCCGGTGAACTCGATGTTGGCGCGGGTGGTGTCGAAGTGGGTGTTGCTCGGCACGACCTTGCCGGGGCCGCCGAGGACGCCGAAGAGGATCTTTTCCGCGGCACGTCCCTGGTGGGTGGGGATGACGTGCTCGTAGGGGAAGAGGTGCCTCACCGCGTCACGGAACAGGTAGTAGGACGGCGAGCCCGCGTAGGACTCGTCGCCGTGCTGGATGGCGGCCCACTGGTCGCGGCTCATGGCGCCGGTCCCGGAGTCGGTGAGCAGGTCGATCAGCACGTCCTCGGCGTGCAGCTGGAAGAGGTTGTAGTGCGCCTCGGCGGCCTTGGTGCGGCGCTGGGCGGCGGTCGTCATGCGGAGCGGCTCCACGCTGTGGATGCGGAACGGCTCGATGACGGTGCGGAACTGCGGCTCGTGGCAGACGTCGTTGTCCATGGCCACACTGTGCCAGTGATGTCTGACAGACCCGTTCGCGGGGTGTCAGGCGCGCGCGCGGCGGCGGCCGAGGCGCACCAGCAGCGCCCCGAGCCCGATGGTGCCGAACGCCAGCGCGGACAGCTGCGGCGCCTCGAAGCCCGTCTGGGCGAGGGCGCCGGAGCCGCGGGGTCCCTCGTAGGGCTCGCAGGCGACACCGTCACCGTCGCGGTCGAGGTCGCCGCGGTAGAGCGGGCTCCCCGCGGGGATGCTCGACTGTCCGGCGGCGCGCAGCTCGTCACAGCTCTGGGTGGTGGTGGTCGTGCTCGTGCTCGTGCTCGTCGTCGGGCCTCCAGGCGTGACCGTCACCTGGTTGGTGGTCTGCGGGGCGGTGGCGACCCGGTTGCCGCCGAGGTTGACCGCGCCGTCGGCCCCGCTGCTCTCGCAGGCGATCCCGTCGTTGTCGCGGTCGAGCGCTGGGCGGTAGTCCGCGTCGAGGCGGGAGACATCGGTGCGGCCGAGCGCCGTGCAGGAGCTGGTGTCGGCGGCGGGGATCCGGGTGAGCGCTGAGGGAGCCTTGGCCGGGTCCTTGGACGGGGCCTTGACCGGGGCCTTGGCGAGGGGCCCCGTGACCGTCCCCGGCCTGGACGCCGACCTCGGCTGCGCGGGAGCCTTGGCGGCCGGCGCCGGGGCGGCCTGCCCAATCCTGGGCCGGGCGGCGGCGGTCGGCCGGGCCACGACGAGGGCGGGGGTGGCGGCGGTCGCCCCCGCCGCCACGATGCTGCGGCCACCGGTGATGCGCAGGGCGGCTCCGGGGGCGGCGCTCGCGGTGGGCGCCTGGATGCGATAGACGTCGACGGCGCCGGACGGGGTCAGCGACGCGTCCTGGACGAGGCGGGAGGTTAGGGCGCCGAGGGTGGCGGCGTGGCGGGCGTCCCCGGCATACGGCACCTCAGGGGCGACGGTGACGCCGGAGGAGAGCTGCCACACGGCCAGCTGGGCGGCCTGCAGCACGAGCTGGTCCACCTCGGCGGGCGTGCCGGCGGTGGCGTCGAGGCCGGCCCGCTGCGCGAGCGCGACGCGGGTCGGCTGGTCCGCGACGGCGCGGGCGATCCCGGCGACCCGGGCACGGATGCGGTCCCACTCGGCCGGGTCGGGCACGGCGCGGGTGGAGGAGTCGCTGGACCACTCCTGCTCGACGCCGAGGGTGACGCTGGAGCTCGTGGGCACCTGCAGGTCGGGCTCCATGACCAGGGCGGTGGACTCGCGGACGCCGTCGTGGTCCCGGTCGAGGGAGTAGGGGAGGGCCAGCACGGTCCGGCGCTCGCCGGTGCCCGGCAGGACGATGGTGACGGGGGTGGCCCCCGCGGGCCGGGCCGGCTGCAGGGCGGCGTCGGCGGGCGGGAGGGCGGGTGCGGCAGCGACCGGGGTGGTCGGGGCGGCGGTGGTCGGGACGGGCGTGGCGGACGGCGCTGTGACCGGGGCGACCTGCTCCGAGGGGGGCGCCGGTGGTGCGGCAGGGGTGGTGGGCGCCGGCGTCCGCGGGGCGGGCTGGCTCGCGGGGACCGCGGGCGTGGTGGAACGGGTGGGCGTCGGGGCCGGGGCGACGACGTCGCTGTTCGGCGAGGGAGCCGCCGGGAGAGACGTGGCCGGGGCCACTGGCGCGGGCGACGCGAACACGGGCGACGTGCTGCCGGCCGTCAGCGCGAGTAGCAGGACGGTGGATCCCAGGGCGGAGCGAGCGCTTAGGTGCTGGTGCATGCGCGTCCTTCGGTCGGCCACGTTCTGTCGCAGGATACCGAATGGAACGGTCAAACCATTACTCAAAGTACCGTCGATAGGCCGAACGGGTGTCAGGTGACGCGGCGACCCAGCTCCTCGCGGCACCGGCGCTCGAAGGCGTCCAGCTCGCGCATCGACTCCTGCAGGTCGGCGAGCCGTCGCTCGAGGTCGGTCCGCCGGTCGTCGATCTGCTCGAGGACGTAGCGCAGCTGTGAGGTAGGGCCCTGCGCCTCGTCATACATGTTGACGATGGTCCTGATCTCCTCCAGCGGGAAGCCGAGGCGCTTGCCGCGCAGGATCAGGGAGAGGCGGGTGCGGTCGCGGCGGCGATAGACGCGCTGCGTGCCGCGGCGCTCCGGCGCGAGCAGCCCCAAATCCTCGTAGTGCCGGATCGTGCGGTGGGTCACGCCGAAGTCGTCGGCGACCTGAGCGATCGTCCACTCCTCGGGGGTTGCCATGGGCGCCATCGTGCTTTACGTTTACGTCAACGTCAAGCATCTGTCCGTATGCCGTCACCGCCCGTCATCCCTCAGCCGCTCTCCCACCCATCCCCCGATCGCCACCGTCGTCGAAAGGCCCCACCCGTGTACGAGCTCAGCCAGGACCACGAGGACTTCCGCCGCACCGTGCGCGACTTCGCCGAGGGCGAGATCGCGCCGCACGTCGCCGAGTGGGACCGCGAGCACCACTTCCCGGCCCACCTGATCCCCAAGATGGGGGAGCTCGGGCTGTTCGGCCTGGTCGTCCCCGAGGAGTTCGGCGGCCACAAGTCGGCGGACGGCGAGGGCGGCGAGTTCACCTATCTGTGCGTCGCGATCGAGGAGCTCGGCCGCGTCGACCAGTCCATGGGCATCACCCTCGAGGCGGGCGTCGGCCTCGGCATCAACCCGATCCTGACCTTCGGCAGCCAGGAGCAGAAGGAGCGCTGGCTGCCCGACCTGGCCGCCGGGCGCACCCTCGCGGGGTTCGGGCTCACCGAGCCCGACGCGGGCTCCGACGCCGGCGGCACCAAGACGCGAGCCGTCCTCGAGGGCGGCGAGTGGGTCGTGAACGGCGCCAAGTCCTTCATCACCAACTCGGGCACCGAGATCACCTCGGTCGTCACCGCCACCGCGCGCACCGGCACCCGCGAGGACGGCAAGCCCGAGATCAGCGCCATCATGATCCCCTCCGGCACACCGGGATTCGAGGTCGCGCCGCCTTATCACAAGCTCGGGTGGAACATCTCGGACACCCACGGCCTGTCCTTCAGCGACGTCCGCGTCCCCGAGAGCAACCTGCTGGGCGCGCGCGGCAAGGGCTTCGGGCAGTTCCTCGCCACGCTCGACGACGGCCGCATCGCCATCGCCGCCCTCGCCGTCGGCTGCATCGCCCGCATGCTCGAGGAGTGCATCGCCTACTCCACGAGCCGCCTCGCCTTCGGGCGGCCCATCGCCGTCAACCAGGGCGTGTCCTTCCAGATCGCCGACCTGGCCGTGATGCTCGAGAACGCCCGCCTGCTCACCTACAAGGCCGCGTGGCTCAAGGACGAGATGGACGCCGGGCGGCGCAGCCTCGCCGAGGTCAAGCAGGCCGCCTCGATCGCCAAGCTCTACACCTCCGAGGCGGCCGTGACCTCGACCCGCATGGCGACCCAGATCTTCGGCGGCAACGGCTTCATGGAGGAGTATCCCGTCGCGCGCTTCTATCGTGACTCCAAGATCCTCGAGATCGGCGAGGGCACCTCCGAGGTGCAGCGCATGCTGATCGGCCGCGGCCTGGGCCTCCCCACCGCCTGACCCCGGCGCGCCCGACATACGACCCCCGAAGGGAATCTGATGGCCCACCAACCGGATCCGAAGGTCGCCGACGTCCGGGAGCGGCTCGAGGCGGCGCTCGAGGCCTCGGCCACACCACCCGACAAGGCCGCCGCCAAGCTCGCCTCCCAGGGCAAGCTCTATGTCCGCGAACGGATCTCGTTGCTGTTCGACGAGGGGAGCTTTGTCGAGGACGGGCGCTACGCCAACGCGATGGCGACCGGGCTGCCGGCCGACGGCGTCGTCACCGGCCGCGGTCTCGTGGACGGGCGACCGGCGATCGTCGTCGCGAACGACCCCACCGTCAAAGCGGGTTCGTGGGGCGCGCGGACCGTCGAGAAGATCGTGCGAGCCACCGAGAGCGCGCTGCGCGAGGAGCTGCCGGTCTTCTGGTTCGTGGACTCGGCGGGGGCGCGCATCACCGACCAGGTCGAGATGTTCCCGGGGCGGCGCGGGGCCGGACGGATCTTTCACAACCAGGTCGCGCTGTCGGGCAAGGTGCCCCAGATCTGTTGCCTGTTCGGCCCGTCCGCGGCCGGCGGGGCCTACATCCCCAGCTTCACCGACATCGTGATCATGGTCGACGGCAACGCCTCGATGTATCTCGGGTCGCCCCGCATGGCCGAGATGGTCGTGGGGGAGAAGGTTTCGCTGGAGGACCTCGGCGGCGCCCGGATGCACTGCACCGTCTCGGGGGTCGGCGACCTGCTCGCGGGCGACGACGCGGAGGCCATCGACCTGGCCAAGGAATACTTCTCCTACATGCCGCTGTCGTGGCGGCAGCCGACGCCGCACTTCTCCGTGGAGGAGCCAACCGCGGCCCTGACCCGGGAGGACATCCCGGAGGTCGAGTCCGTGCCGTTCGACATGCACGAGGTCATCGACCGGCTCGTCGACGACGAGCAGTTCTTCGAGGTCAAGCCGACCTTCGCCGCGGAGCTCATCGTGGGCTACGGCCGGATGGCCGGGCAGACCGTGGGCTTCGTGGCCAACAACTCCGCCGTCAAGGGTGGCGTGCTGTTCAGCGACTCCGCCGACAAGGCAACGCGATTCATCACGACGTGCGACGCCTACTCGATCCCCCTGGTCTACCTCGCCGACGTGCCGGGCTTCATGATCGGCTCCGAGGTCGAGCGCGGCGGCATCATCCGGCACGGCGCCAAGATGGTCTATGCCGTGTCGGCGGCGACCGTGCCGCAGCTGTGCGTCGTGGTGCGCAAGGCGTATGGCGCCGGGCTGTACGCGATGGGGGGCCCGGGCTTCGCGCCGGACGCGACGATCGCGCTGCCCACGGCGCGCATCGGGGTCATGGGTCCCGAGGCGGCCGTGAACGCGGTGTACGCCAACAAGATCGCCGAGATCCCCGAGGGGCCGGAGCGGGACGCGTTCGTCGCCGAGAAGCGGGCGGAGTACGAGAAGGACATCGACCTCGAGCGCCTCGCCGCCGACCTCGTCATCGACGACATCGTCGAGCCGGAAGCCTTGCGGGACACCATCATCCACCGGTTGAGCTACGCCGGGGGTCGGTCGCGCCACTTCACCGAGCGGCACACGGGGATCTCGCCGGTCTGACGCCGGTCACTCCGCGTCGCTGGACGCGGCGCGTGGCCGGCGCCGGCGTCACCCGACCGGTGAGGGTGGCGACGGGTGGAGAAGGCCACCGTCATCGGTGGTGCTCTCCACCCGTTGGTGATGCGGTGGGCGGGTGGGGCGTCATACGGCTCGCTCGAGGTCCCACCAGCCGATGCCGAGCTCGAGCAGGAGCTCGCGCAGCAGCGGCAGGGAGACGCCGACCACGTTGTGGTAGTCGCCCTCGATGCCGGTCACGAACGCGCCGCCGAGACCGTCGACGGTGAATCCGCCTGCGACCCAGAGGGGCTCGCCGGTCGCGACGTAGGCGTCGATCTCGGCGTCCGAGAGGTCGGCGAAGTGCACGACGGTCGACGCCGTGCGCGAGACCTGGCGGCCGGTGGCGAGGTCGGTGATGGCGTGGCCGGAGTGCAGGACGCCCTCGCCACCACGCATCCGCCGCCACCGCTCGACCGCGACGGACGACGTCTCGGGCTTGCCGTGCACCTCGCCGCCGAACTCCAGGACCGAGTCGCACCCGAGGACCAGCGTGGGGGTCGTCGTCGAGCCGGTCTCTGCGACAAGGGAGTCCGCGACGTCGTCACGCTTGGCACGGGCCAGGGCGAGGGCGTGCTCGGCCGGGCCAAGGCGGGCGCCGTCGGCCTCCAGCGCGGCGATCGTGGCGGGCTCGTCGACGCTCGAGACCTGGACGCGTGGAGCCAGGCCGGCCGAGCGCAGGGTGGCGAGGCGGGCGGGGGAGGCGGAGGCGAGGACGAGCTGGACGACCATGGCGCGACCCTACCGGGGGCAGAGGCATCGACCGGCCGTCGTCCGCCAGGCTGATGCCTCTACCCCCGGTAGGTCTGCGTGGCGCGGTCGAGCAGCCCCCGCAGGTGCGTCGCGCACGCCTCGGGGTGCGTCAGCGGCAGGAAGTGCGTCGCCCGCGGCACCGTCACCACCTGCGCGGCGGGGCAGGCGGCGGCATAGGCCCGCACCCCGAGCCGCATCTGGTCCAGCCCTCCGTTGAGGAGCAGGACGGGTATGTCGAGCCCGCCCAGCAGGTGGGGACCGCACTGCGCCATCACCGCCGACCAGGCCGCGGGCATCGCCGCGTAGCCCTGCCCGTCGTCGGTGACCTGGCTGATGTCGCGACCGCCAGCGAGTCGGCGCATGACGCCGTTGGCGACATGGGCCATCCGCGCCGACCCAACCACGGGCACGAGCCGGGCGAAGCCGCGGTAGACGGCCGCGCCCGCACCGGCCGGCACACCGGTGGCCCCGACGAGCCCGAGGCCCGCGAGGCGGTGAGGCTGCGCGGCGGCATACGACATCGCGACATAACCCCCCAGGCTGTGGCCGGCGAGGACGACCGGGCCGTCAGCGGGCAGGGCCTGCTCGACCGTCGCGACGGCGCCCTCCCACGTGAAGTCCTCGGCGCCGCGGGAGCCGTGGCCGGGGAGGTCCGGGGTGACGACGCGGACGCCGGGCAGCAGCGCGGGGTAGTCGCGCCAGAAGCCGGCGTTCATGCGGGTGCCGTGCAGCAGGACCAGGGTGGGTGTCGGGGTGGGGCCCATGCCGCGAACCTACCTGAGGTAGTCACAGCCGCCTGGCGTGCCAACCCGGGCGAGTGTGACGACCTGAGGTAGGTCAGTCGCCGGAGGCGAGCAGGCCGTCGACGAAGCACCAGCGCCAGGACTCGCCCGGCTCGAAGGACCGCATGGTCGGGTGACCGGTCGCCTCGTGGTGCCGCGTCGCGTGCCGCCCCTCGGAGGAGTCGCAGCAGCCGACATACCCGCAGGTCAGGCACAGTCTCATGTGCACGGGCGTGGTGCCCTCGGCGAGGCAGCCGATGCACTCGCCGTGGGTGCGCGGCTCGACGAAGGTCGGCGCCTCCGCCAGGTGCTGACAGGGCGCGTCGGGCAGGGCGGGGGAGAGAGCCCGCAGCCGACGGGCGCGCTGCTCGACCCGGATCAGCGAGGTCTCCTCGAAGTCCAGCGACGCCAGGACCGCCGAGATCACCTCGGACTCGACCTCGCCCTCGCTGCGCACCCGCAGGACCTCCTCGCGCTCGGCCCGGATGGCGGCGGTGCGGAGCCGGCGGTAGGTCTGGCTCGGGGTCTCCTTGCGCTCGTCGGGGCGGCCGAGCCGCTCCCAGATGGCGTTGACGCGGCGCTCGGCCTGGTCGCGGAGGGTGGCGATGGTGGCGGCGTCGTCGGGGCCGGCCTCGGCGTCCATGGCGCGGCGCCCGGCCTCGACCGCGCGGGCATAGACGGTCGCCTCCTGCAGCGCGTCCTCGCGGGGGTCCGGGCCGTGCACGTCCAGGCGGCGGGCGAGGACGGGGAGGGTGAGGCCCTGGATGAGGAGCGTCCCGGCGGTGACGACGAGCGCGACGAGCACGAGCACTGGGCGGTGCGGGGTGGCGAGCGGCAGGGTGAGCGCGGCGGCCAGGGTGACCACGCCCCGCATGCCCGCCCACGCGATGAGGGCCGACTCCTGCCAGGGGGTGACGCCGTCGCGGCCGCGCGCCCGCACGACGAACCGCGTCGCCATGATCCACGCGACGCGGAGCACCATCACCCCGACCAGGACGAGCAGGCACGCGGCGACGATGCGGCCCCAGCCGAGCGGAGAGCTCGAGGCGGCGGAGACGATCGAGCGCGTCTGCAGCCCGACGAGGAGGAAGACGGAGTTCTCGAGGAGGTAGGTGATGGTCTTCCAGTTGATGCGGGTGGTGACGCGGGACTGCGCCGTCTCGACGACGGGCGCCACGTGCCCGATGAGCAGACCGGCGACGACGACCGACAGCACGCCTGACGCGTGGAAGTGCTCGGCCGGCGCGAACGCGATGAACGGCAGCAGGAAGGACAGGGCCGTGGTGGCGACGGGGTCGCTGGTGCGCTTGAGCACGTATGACGCCGCCTTGGCCACGACCACGCCGACCACGATCGCGATGACCACCGCCTTGGCGAAGTCCAGCAGGACCGCGCCGACGGTGACCGCCGCGGTCAGGGCACCGGTCGCCGTGCGCAGCGACACCAGGGCCGTCGCGTCGTTGACCAGCGACTCGCCCTCGAGGATGGTGACGACCCGTCTCGGCAGGCCGATCTGCTTGGCGACGGCGCTCGCGGCCACGGCATCGGGCGGGGCCACGATGGCGCCCAGGGCGAACGCCGCTGCGAACGGCAGCGGCAGCAGCGCCCACGCCAGCAGGCCGATCCCCGCAGCCGTGAACAGCACGAGTCCGATCGACAGCCAGCCGATCGCGGACAGGTTGTCGCGGAAGTCCATCAGGCTGGTGTTGTGCGCCGCGGTGTAGAGCAGGGGCGGCAGGATGCCCACCAGCACGAGCTCGGGGGACAGGGTCGGCTCGTGGATGAACGGCAGGTAGGAGCCGACCAGCCCCACGACGATGAGCACCAGGGGTGCCGACAGGCCCCAGCGGTTGGACAGGGTCGTGACGGCGAGGACGGTCAGCGCGAGGCCGACCACGAGCGTGAGGATCTCCACGGCGCACATCCTCCCACCGGCGGGGCGGTGGCGCGGCCCGCGTTCAGACCCGCCGGGGGCCGAGGCATCAGCCTGGGGGACGAAGGCCGGTCGATGCCTTTACCGGGGGCGGGTGATCAGCCGGGGGTCAGCACATCCGCCTGGGGTCGGCACATCCGCCTGGCGTGCGAGGTCGGGCGAACGTGACTACCTGAGGTAGGGGTGGAGGACGGCGGTGCGCAGCGTGTCCAGGCCGACCCCGCCGATGTCGAGCGCCCGACGGTGGAAGTCCTTGAGCGAGAAGGCCTCGCCCTCGCGCCGCTGCACCTCGTCGCGCAGCTGCAGCCAGAGCCGCTCGCCGACCTTGTACGACGGGGCCTGCCCCGGCCAGCCGAGGTAGCGGTCCAGCTCGAACCGCAGCACGGCCTCCTCCATGTTGGCGTGCGCCGTCAGGTAGGCCCAGGCCTTGTCGTAGGTCCACTCGCCGCCGCCGACCTCGGCCGGCGCCTCGAAGCCGCAGTGCACGCCGATGTCGATGACCACGCGGGCCGCGCGCAGCGACTGCCCGTCCAGCCAGCCCATGCGGTTGCCCGGGTCGTCCATGTGCCCGAAGTCGGCCATGAGGCGCTCGGCATACAGCGCCCACCCCTCCCCGTGGCCCGAGGTCCACGAGAACTGGCGCCGCCAGGTGTTGAGCTGCTCGCGGTTGTGGACGGTCTGGGCGACCTGGAGGTGATGCCCGGGGACGCCCTCGTGGTAGACGGTGGTGAGCTCGCGCCAGGTCGTGAACTCGGTGACGCCCTTGGGCACCGACCACCACATGCGGCCGGGGCGGGTGAAGTCGTCGGAGGGGCCGGTGTAGTAGATGCCGCCGGTCTGCGTCGGCGCGATGCAGCACTCGATCTCGCGCACGGGCGCGGGGATGTCGAAGTGCTCGCCGTCGAGCAGCCGGACGACCGCGTCGGCCTCGTCCTGCATCCAGCGACGCAGCGCGTCCGTGCCGTCCAGGCGGTAGGCGGGGTCCTGGTCGAGCAGCGCGATCGCCTCGGCCACCGTCGCGCCGGGGCGCACCTGCTGGGCCACGTCCTGCATGGCCGCGGTGATGCGGGCGACCTCGTCCTGGCCCCAGCGGTAGGTCTCCTCGAGGTCGACGTCGGCACCGAGGAAGTAGCGCGAGCACAGGGAGTACTGGTCGCGGCCCACGGCGTCCTCCTCGGGCGCCTCGTCGAGCAGCTCGACGCGCAGGAACTCCGCCATGCGGGCGTAGGCGTCGCCCGCCGCCCCCACCTCGCGGGTCAGGCGCTCGCGCAGCTCGGGCGGCAGGGCGCGGTGGGGAGCGAGCGCGCCCTTGAGGAAGCCCGCGAAGTAGCCCTCGGGCTCGACCAGGTCGCGGCACTGCTGGATGCACGCCTCGACCTGGCGGCGCGCCGACACGGTTCCCTTGTCGCGGGCGGACAGCAGGGACTCCTGGTACTGCTCCAGGGCGAGCGGGATCCGGCCCATGCGCAGCGCGATCGTCGCCCAGTGCTCGACCGTCTCGGTCGGCATCAGGTCGAAGGCCGCGCGGATGTCCTGCAGCGGGGAGGCGATGACGTTGAGCGAGGACTCGACGATGCCTGCGGCATACATCTCCTCGGCGAGACCGAGCCGCTCGGTCATGGCGGTCACCGTGACCCGGTCGGTGTCGCTCGTGGGCTGGACGGAGGCGAGCGCCGCGAGCGTGCGGCGGCGCAGCTCGGACTGGGCGCGCAGCCCGTCGGGGGAGAAGTCGTCGATCTGGTCGTCGTGACCGGGGATGCCGACGTAGGTCGCGGTCAGCGGACTGAGCTCGAGCGTCTCGCGGACGAACTCGTCGGCGATGCGGTCCACGGCACTGCGGTCGGCGGCACTGCGGTCGGCGGCACTGCGGCGGGAGGTGGGGGAGGTCTCCTGGGCACTGGTCACCTCGAGCACGCTACCCAAGGAGGCGAGAGCCGGCCCGTCAGCGCGCCGATCGCCATCCCCACGAGGACCGGCGGCGGGCGCCGAGCGACGAGACGCCGAGGTTGCGGGCCCGGCTGGCCCAGATGCCGGTGGGCTGCTCCTCGGCGGTCGGCTCCCCGCTCGCGGCAGCGGCCACGACGAGCAGCAGCGCCGCGAGCTCCTCGTCGGTCGGGTTGCCCTTGGTCACGGACAGCAGGGTCGGTATGCCGCCCGTCTTCACGTCCGTCTTCACGTCGTCGGTCATCGGCGGGCCCTCCTGCGTCGGCGAGCGGTCACAGCGGGATGTTCCCGTGCTTCTTGGGCGGGTGGTTCTCGCGCTTGGTCTGCAGGGCCCGCAGCGCCTGCACGACGTTGCGGCGGGTCTCCTGCGGGGCGATGACCGCGTCGATGTAGCCGCGCTCGGCCGCGATGTAGGGGTTGGCGAGGTGGTCCTCGTACTCCTTGATGAACTGCGCGCGCGTCGCGTCGACGTCGCGGCCCTCCGCCTCGGCCGCGGCGATCTCCTTGCGGTAGAGGATGTTGACCGCACCCTGAGCGCCCATCACGGCGATCTGCGCGGTGGGCCAGGCGATGTTGACGTCGGCGCCGAGGTGCTTGGACCCCATGACGTCGTACGCGCCGCCGTAGGCCTTGCGGGTGATGACGGTGACGAGCGGGACGGTGGCCTCGGCATACGCGTAGATGAGCTTGGCGCCGCGGCGGATGATGCCGTTCCACTCCTGGTCGGTGCCCGGCAGGAAGCCCGGCACGTCCACGAAGGTCAGCACGGGCACGTTGAACGCGTCGCAGGTGCGCACGAAGCGCGCGGCCTTCTCGGAGGCGTCGATGTCCAGGCACCCGGCGAACTGCATCGGCTGGTTGGCGACGATGCCGACGCTGCGCCCCTCGACCCGCCCGAAGCCGGTGAGGATGTTGGGCGCGAACATCGGCTGGACCTCGAGGAAGGCCTGGTCGTCAAGGATCGCCGTGAAGACCTCGTGCATGTCGTAGGGCATGTTGGGCGAGTCCGGGATGATCGTGTCCAGGGCGACGTCCAGCTCGTTGATCTCGAGGTCCACCTCGGCCTCGAAGACCGGCGGGTCCTCGTGGTTGTTGCTCGGCAGGTAGGACAGGAGCTCCTTGACGTAGTCCATCGCGTCGTTCTCGTCGGAGCCCATGTAGTGCGCGCAGCCGGACTTGGAGTTGTGCGCCGTCGCGCCGCCCAGCTCCTCCATGCCGACGCTCTCGCCCGTGACGGTCCTGATGACGTCCGGGCCGGTGATGAACATGTGGGACGTCTGGTCGACCATGACCGTGAAGTCCGTGATGGCGGGGGAGTAGACCGCCCCGCCCGCGCAGGGCCCCATGATCAGCGAGACCTGCGGGATGACGCCGGACGCGAGGACGTTGCGGCGGAAGATCTCGCCATACATCCCCAGCGAGGCGACACCCTCCTGGATCCGCGCGCCGCCGGAGTCGTTGAGGCCGACGACCGGGCAGCCGATCTTCATGGCGAAGTCCATGACCTTGACGATCTTCTCCCCGAACACCTCGCCGAGGGACCCGCCGAACACCGTGAAGTCCTGGGCGAACACGCACACCTGACGACCGTCGACGGTGCCGTAGCCGGTGATCACGCCGTCGCCGTAGGGGCGGTTCTTGTCCTGCCCGAAGGAGGTCGAGCGGTGGCGGGCGTACTGGTCCAGCTCGACGAACGAGCCCTCGTCGAGGAAGGCCTCGACGCGCTCCCGGGCGGTCTGCTTGCCGCGGGCGTGCTGCTTCTCGACCGCCTTCTCGGAGGCCCCGTGCAGGACCTGCTCGTTGCGGTGGTGCATGTCGGCGAGCCGACCTGCGGTCGTGGCCAGGTCGAAGGTGTCCGTCGTCGGAGCGTCAGCCATGGCGACACCATAGCCTTGGCCTCGTGACCTCCGCTCTGCGACAAAGCGCTCTGACCAGCCATGTGACGGACGCCATGTCCCCGTGGCTCGATGTGGAGGTCCGCGACGCCGTCGCCAGCACCAACGCGGCGCTGCTGGCGTACCCCCGGCCCTGGCACGTGCTCACCACCGACCACCAGCAGGCCGGACGCGGTCGGCTCGCCCGGTCCTGGGAGACCCCGGCCGGCACCGCCGTCGCGCTGTCGGCCTGCGTGCCCGTCCCACCGGCTCGTATGACGGACGCGGGGTGGCTGCCCCTGCTCACCGGCCTGGCCGTGCGGGACGCCCTCGTCGGGCTCGGGCTGGCGGGGGCGGTGCTCAAGTGGCCCAACGACGTGCTCGTCGCCACCGACGGCGACCGCAAGGTGTGCGGGGTGCTGTGCGAGCTGGCGCCGGCCCCTGGTCCTGGGGATGGGGTCGCCGTGCTGGGGATGGGGATCAACGTGCACCAGACCCGCGACCAGCTGCCCGTCGAGACGGCGACCTCGCTCGCGCTGTGCGGCCTCGAGGTCGGACGCGAGGAGGTCGTGGTCGCCGTGCTGCGCGCCCTGGCCCACCGGCACCGGCAGTGGGCGACGGCGTCGCGGATGCCGGCGCTGCGGGCGGACTACGCCGCGGCGTGCGCGACGCTCGGGCGCCAGGTCGCCATCCACCTGCCCTCGGGTGCGGTGGAGCGGGGCGAGGCGGTGCGGGTCGACGAGGCCGGTCGTCTCGTCATACGCACCGCTCACGGGGACCGCACCCACGCGGCCGGTGACGTGGTGCACGCGAGGCTGTCGGCCTGAGGCATCATGGCGGGAGCGGTCGACGGCCAGCGTCGTCCCGCTGGACGGCAAGGAGGCGACGGTGGCGGACCCCCGCGAGGAGTCGATCCGGCTGTCGGAGGCCCCGGCCGGCCTCGACCCCCTGGTCGAACGCGTGCAGCGCGAGCTGCTCGGCGGCCCCCTGGACCTCGACCGCCGCGACGTGTCCCGCACCGTCGGGGTCTCCCTGCGCACCGCCGAGCGCTTCTGGCACGCCCTCGGCTTCCCCGGCAACGAGGACGGGGAGGCGGTGTTCTCCCAGCTCGACCTGACGGCGCTGCGGGGGGTGGCCGCCCTGGTGCGCCGCGGCGAGCTCGACGAGGAGTCGGCGCTCAGCCTGACCCGGGCCTTCGCGCGGACGGCGGACCGGTTGTCGGTGTGGCAGTGCTCGGTGTTCGCCGAGTCGCTGAGCCCGTGGGCGCAGGGCGAGGTCGACCTCGGCCGCGTGGCCGTCTCCGACGAGAGCCACGACTCCACCCGCGCCGAGCCCGACGAGGACACCGCCCTGGCCGCCGCGCGCAAGGTCGCCGAGCTGGCCGACGAGCTCGAGCCGCTCCTGGTCTATGCCTGGCGGCGGCACCTGGCGGCGGCCACGGCGCGCATGGTCGCCGACGCCGACCCGTCGGTGGGGGAGCAGGGGCTGCGGCGCTGCGTGGGGTTCGCCGACCTCGTGTCGTTCACGTCGCTGGTGCGGCGGCTGTCCGAGCGCGAGCTGGCCACCGTGGTGCAGAGGTTCGAGGCGCTGTGCAGCGACGTCATCACCGGCCACGGCGGCCGGGTGATCAAGACCGTGGGGGACGAGGTCCTGTATGTCGCCAAGGTGCCCGCCGACGGCGCCCGGATCGCGCTGGACCTGGTCGACGCCATCCGCTACGACGACATGCTGCCTCCCGTGCGGGTCGGCCTCGCCTACGGCCACGTCGTGTCGCGGCTCGGCGACGTCTTCGGCACCACGGTCAACCGCGCCGCGCGCCTGACCGCCGTCGCCCCCTCCGGCAAGGTGCTGGCGGACGAGGGGCTCGTCGCCCGCCTCGCCGACGCCCCCGACCTGACGGCGGTGCGCCAGCGCAGCCGCACGCTGCGCGGCGTTGGCGTGGTCGCACCGTCCCTGCTCCACCGCACGGTCGCCGTGCCCCACGGCCTGCCCGATGCGGCCCTGCCCGATCCGGCCCTGCCCGACCCAGCACCTCACGAGCTCCCCGACCCCGTCCGCGACCTGGAGGTCCGATGACCCACGACCACAACGTGACGATCACCCGCCACGGCGAGCACGGCCACGTCGCCGAGCTCGCCCTGGACCGGCCCGAGGCGATGAACGCCGTCTCGACCGCGATGGCCCGCGACCTCGGCGCCGCGACCGCCGAGCTGTTGGCGCTCGCCCTCAGCGGTGAGGTGCGGTCGGTGGTCGTGACCTCCACGCACCCCAAGGCCTTCTGCGTCGGGGCGGACCTCAAGGAGCGCAACGGCTTCACCGACGCGGACCTCATGGCGCAGCGACCGATCGCGCGGGCCGCCTACACCGGCGTGCTGACCCTGCCCGTCCCCGCCATCGCGGCCGTGGACGGCTTCGCGCTCGGCGGGGGCTTCGAGATCGCGCTGTCCTGCGACGTGATCGTCTGCGGGGCCGGGGCGACCGTGGGCCTGCCCGAGGTGTCGGTGGGCGTCATCCCCGGCGGTGGCGGCACCCAGCTGCTGACCCGCCGCGTCGGCTGGTCGCGGGCGTCGCGCATCATCTTCGGCGCGAGCAGGATGACGGCAGCCGAGGCGCTCGCGCTCGGGGCGGTCGACGAGGTCGTGGACGTCGGGACCGCCCGCGAGCACGCGCTGGAGCTGGCGTCCCTGATCGCCACCCACTCGCCGGTCGGGGTGCGCAACGCCAAGAAGGCCATGCGCCTCGGCTCCGACGTCGACCTGGCGGCCGGGCTGGAGATCGAGGACGGCTGCTGGCGGGCGACGGCGTTCAGCGGCGACCGGCGCGAGGGCGTCGCCGCCTTCGCCGAGAAGCGTCGACCGGCCTGGCCCGGCGTCTGACGACACCCGCCCACCCCGGCCCGGCTCCCCACGCAACCGGGGCCCTGACGGCCTGACGCCGCGCGCAGAGGTGCACCGTGTGCGACGGTGCTCGGCCACCGGGGCATCATGGCCCTGTGCCCTACCTCCTGCTCGTGCTGGGTTGCGCCCTCGTCGCCCTCGTGCAGGGGGTCGCCCCGGGTGACGTCCTGGGGTGGACGACCGTCCAGCTGGCCCTCTGCGTCGTCGGGCTGATGGTGGTGCGCGCCACCCGTGGGCGAGGTCAGCCGCTCGCGCTCGACCTGGCCCTCGGCGGTGCGGTCGGCACCGCGCTGCTGCTGCCGGCCTGGTGGGGACAGCTGCACCTCGGGGTGCCCTGCGCACTGACCCTCGCCGTCGTCGTCGTGGCGCTGCTGGCGCCGCCCACCACGCGGCGCCGGGTGCTCGATCGCGGCGCGGGGCGCCTGTCACGGGGTGTCTCCGCGTCGCTCTCGGGACTGGTCCTGCTCGTGCTGGGGTGGACGGTCGGTGACTTCACCCGGTGGACCGACCACTGGCAGAGCACCTCACGGACCTACTACCCCGACGTCCTCTTCAACCTGTCGCTGACCGCCGAGGCCCATCGGGCCCTGCCCCTCACCCTGCCCCAGGTCGCCGGCGAGGGTCTGCCCTACCACTGGTTCGCCAACGTCGCCATGGCGGCCGTCGGCGAGCTGGGCCGGGTGCCCGACCCGGTCGTCGTGCTGCAGCTCTGGTACCCCTACGTCACCGGTCTGACGGCACTGGCGCTGGCCGCGGCGGCCGGCGAGATGTTCTCCGACCGCAGCACCGGCAGCTGGGCCGCGTGGATCGCCATGGGCTGGACCTCGATCGGAGGCGCGACCGCGCTCGCCGCCGCCCCCCTCACGATCACGCAGAACTCCTGGGCGAGCCCCTCCATGAGCTATGCCCTGCTGCTCATGATGCCCGCCCTCGCTGCGATCGTCGGTCAGCTGAGGGGGACCTGGCGGCCGGGCCCGACGCTGGCGCTGGGGGCGGGGCTCTTCGCCGTGCTCACCGTCGCCAAGACGACGGTCCTCCCGGTCCTCGGGGTCGGGGTCGGATCCGTGCTGCTCGTCGCGGCCGCCCGCAGGCGGTGGCCTGACGCCGCCCGCGCGTCGGCCTGGTGCCTCCTGGTCGGAGCGGCCTTCCTGGGGGCCCGCGGGCTGGTCTACGGCAGCTCGGTGGACGGGCTGGTGGTCCGCCCGTTCTCCTACGTGTGGCGCTCGATGGTCGGTCGCGACGCGATGCTCGCCGACTCGGTCCCACGGTCGGTGTCGCAGGCCTGGACGTCGGCGACCGGGGTCGGTGTGCTGATTGTCCTCGTGGCCGTCCTCGCCGTCTCGACCCTGGCCGTCGTCTGGCCCGGGATCCGCCGGCCGGCGGGCGGAGAAACGGTCCTGGCCCCGCTGCTGCTCGGCGGGGGAGCCGCCGGGCTGGGCGCGACGCTGCTGCTCTCCCACCCGGGCACGAGCGAGGTGTTCTTCCTCCGCACGGCCTTCCCGCTCCTGGCGATGTCGGCGGCGGGAGCCTTGGCGCCGACCTGGCAGGCCGCGTCACCTCGCCTGCGCCTCCGGCTGCTCGTCGCCGTGGCGGTCGGGGCCGTGGCCTGGACGGCACTGACCCGCGCGCGGCTGCTCGAGCAGCTCGTCGTCGAACCCTGGGCCGTGCTGGGGGCCGTGCGCCTCGGTGGCTATGCCGTCGCGGTGGCCGTCCTGGCGCTGGCCGCGTGGGTCGCGACGCGCCGCCGGGACGACCTGCTGACGCTCGCCCCCTGGGCCATGGTGCTGGCGGCCGGGCTGGGGACGACGCTGGGCCACGTCGTGCCGACGGAGCGGGGGACCGTCGCGGCCGCGATCCGGGCCGACAACCCCAATCCCCTCCGGGTGGCCGAGCTGGAGGCGGCGGCGGTCCTGAGGTCGACGGCACCACCGGAGGACGTCGTCGTCACCAACACCAGCTGCCTCCTGCCCCGCGAGCGGATCGCGGGCCACTGCGACGCGCGGGGCTTCTGGGTGAGCGCCCTGGGCGGGCACCGCACCCTGGTCTCCGGCTGGGGCTACGACCGCAGGATCCTGGCGCGGGGGGCGACCAGCACCCGCCCCTACCCGACCCTGGCCTTCTGGGACCCCCCGCTCCTGCGGACCAACCTGCAGGTGATCGAGCGCGCCGACCCCGAGGCGGTCACCCGGGTCTGCCGGTCCGGCGCCCGGTGGATCCTGGCGGATGCGGCCTACGGCCCCGTCAGCCCACGGTTGTCCGAGGTGGGCGAGCGTCTGTTCGTCGCCGACGGGGTCCAGGTGCTCCGGCTCCGCTGCCCCTGACCCTGCCGCCCGAAGGCTCCCGGGGGCGTGGGTGCTCCCAGCAGGCCCGGACCGGCCGGCGCGTGGTGGCGGGCGCGGCCGCACCGTACCCTGTGGCCTGTGACATCTCCCCGCACCGCACCAGGTGGATTCCCCGTCGTCGGCATCATCGGGGGTGGACAGCTGGCTCGTATGACGGCACCTCCCGCCGTCGGGCTCGGCGTCACGCTGTCGGTGCTGGCGGAGTCGGAGACCGCGTCGGCCGCGCAGGTCGTGCCCTCGTCGCCGGTCGGTGACCACACCAGCATCGAGGACGTGCTCGCCTTCGCGCGGAGGTGCGACGTCGTGACCTTCGACCACGAGCACGTGCCGCCGGAGGTGATCGCCGCCGTCCAGGACGCCGGGGTCCGGGTCGAGCCGTCGCCCGACGCGCTCCTGCACGCCCAGGACAAGCTGGTCATGCGGCGCAGGCTCAGGGCCCTCGGCATCCCCTGCCCGGACTGGGCGCACGTGACGAGCCGCGCCGACCTCGAGGCCTTCGGCCGACGGGTCGGCTGGCCGCTCGTGCTCAAGACGCCGCGAGGAGGCTACGACGGCAAGGGGGTCCGGGTGGTCACTGGCCCGGACGACGCTCGCGACTGGCTCGACGCCGTCGAGGCCGCCGGTGCCGGTGGGACCGACGGCGAGCACGGGACCACGATGGCTGACGGGCTGCTCGCCGAGGCCATGGTCGGGTTCACGCGCGAGCTGGCCGTCCTCGTCGCCCGCTCGCCGTCCGGGCAGGCCGCCGTCTGGCCGGTCGTCGAGACCGTGCAGACCGACGGGATCTGCACCGAGGTGCTGGCCCCCGCGCCGGACCTCGACCCCGAGCTGGCCTCGCGGGCGAGCGAGTCCGCGCTGCGCATCGCCGGGGAGCTGGGTGTCACCGGCGTCATGGCGGTGGAGCTCTTCGAGACGCGTGACGGCGACGGCCGTCCGGCATACCTGGTCAACGAGCTGGCGATGCGCCCCCACAACTCGGGCCACTGGACCATCGACGGCTCGGTCACGAGCCAGTTCGAGCAGCACCTGCGGGCGGTCCTCGACCTGCCGCTCGGCTCGACCCGCTCCCGGGCGCGCTGGACCGTGATGGGCAACGTCCTCGGCGGCGACTACCCCGAGCTCTACGCGACCTACCGCCACCTCATGGCGCGCGACCCCGCGATGAAGTTCCACCTCTACGGCAAGGACGTGCGCCCCGGCCGCAAGATCGGGCACGTCGACGTGAGCGGGGACGACCTCGACGACCTGCGGGCGCGAGCGCGCCACGCCTGCGACTACCTCCAGGGAGTGATCACCGAATGACACGGTCCGACCATGACTCTCAGGGCCCGGCCGTCGGGCTCGTGATGGGCTCCGACTCCGACTGGCCGGTCATGGAGCAGGCGGCGCTGGCCCTCGACGAGCTCGGCATCGCCTACGAGGCGGACGTCGTCTCGGCCCACCGCATGCCGACCGAGATGATCACGTATGGCGAGCAGGCCGCCTCGCGCGGGCTGCAGGTGATCGTCGCCGGCGCCGGGGGTGCGGCGCACCTGCCCGGGATGCTCGCGGCCGTGACGCCGCTGCCGGTGATCGGGGTCCCGGTGCCGCTGAAGCATCTCGACGGCATGGACTCGCTGCTGTCGATCGTGCAGATGCCGGCCGGCGTGCCGGTCGCGACCGTGTCGATCGGCGGCGCGCGCAACGCCGGCCTGCTGGCCGCGCGCATCATCGGCTCTGGCCCGGGTGAGGAGGCGCGGCGCGTGCGCGAGGCGATGATGGCCTTCCAGGCGGCGCTGCGCGACGAGGCGCACGCCAAGGGCGAGAAGCTGCGCTCCCGCCAGTCCTCCTGACGTCCCCCGGGTGCGCGAACGACGGGCTCGTCCGGCAACGGCCCGACGCACGTGAAGGGGCCCGCGCCACTGCGCGAGCCCCTTCACGTGCGGGTGGTCAGGACTGCCAGGTGTAGGACAGGCCGCCGCCGCCCACCTGCTGCTGGAAGTCCGGCCAACCGAGGCTGGACTCGTCGACGAAGGGCACGTCCCGCAGGAGACCGTCCTGGGAGATCATCAACAAGCTGTTGAACCAGCCGGTGAAGCGCTCGGGGGCGGTCATCTGGGGGATCGCGGCAAAGCTGCCGGCGCGCGGCTGATAGACACCCGCGAAGGTTCCGGCCGCCACGCCCTTGGACGTGTAGACGCGCAGGGTGCCGTCGTTGCGGTTGCGGACGAGCAGGTCGAAGTGGTTGTCGTAGTTGGCGTCGCCGACCCCGAGGATCACGTTGAAGGGCGCCCAGCCGGTCCCCAGCTGCACACGGGGGGAGAACATGCCGGCGCCGGGCGAGCTCGTGCGCCCGTTGCCGGGGTACAGCCACAGCACGCCGTTCCAGTCGCGTGCCACGAGGTCAGGCTTGGTGTCGCCATCCCAGTCGCCGCCGAACGCCGGGACGTACTTGTGCCAGCCGCCACCGATGGAGATTCGCGGCTGGAGGCTGCCTGCGGCATTGCCGCGGTACAACCACAGGGCGCCGTTGGGCTCACGGGCGGCAAGGTCGCCGTGGCCGTCGCCGTCCCAGTCGCCGACCGAGAAGACGTGGTTGTAGACCCCCCAGCCCGACCCGAGGGACGTGCGCGGGGCCGACAGCGGACTCTGCGGGCTGGTGCTGTTGCGGTAGAGCCAGAGCGTCCCGGAGGCATCCTTGGCCAGCAGGTCGTTGTACCCGTCCCCGGTGAAGTCGGAGGTCGACTTCGGGGAGGTCTGGCGGACGTCGAAGTACCTGGCGACGGCGAGCGGATCGCTTGCCGTCGCCCCGCCCCGGGTCAGCTGGGGCGTGCTGTCGGTCAGGCGGTAGATGCCGGTGTAGGCGTCGCCGTTGGTGGCGTCGGCCGGCGTCGGGTCGGTGTCGATGCGCAGGTAGTAGGCCCGACGGTCCTGCGTGAGCCGAGGATTGGCCACCCGCTGCCCGACCGCCCCCCGCCACCGCACCGTGACCTGGCCCGCGGGGCTCACGATGGCGAGAGAAGACGACTGGTCGCCGTTGCGGATCGCCGCCAGGATCGCCCCGTTGGCGGCGACCGACACGTCATAGGCGCCCGGGGCGCCGATGACGGACTGGGCTCCCGTGGCGGTGCTGGTGCGCACCAGGTCGCTGGAGCCCCCAGCGGCGTGACGCACGCCCACCGTGGTGATGCCGTCGGCGAGGAACGTGGAACGCTCGGGCACGACGCTCCCGGCGGTGCGGGGCACCGTGGTGGTGGCGCCGGTGTCGAGGACCCTCACCATGGTGCGCAGGGCGACACCGTCAGTGTCGTAGACCGTCCAGACGAGCTTGCGTCCATCAGGTGAGAACGACGGCTCGGAGTGGTAGTCGGTGCCGCCGGGAGCGACGGTGGTGACTGCCCCGGTCCCGTCCGCGCGACGCAGGACGAGGTCGCCGCCCTGGGAGGCGTTGGCACGGGTGACGGCGAGCCACATGCCGTCGGGGGAGAACGCTGGGGTCTCGGTGCCGGCGTCGGAGCCGACCGGGATGCCGGCGGACGTGTCGTTCTGCATGACGAGCGGGCCGTTGTCCCACGTCGACACCACGAGGTCGGGAGTGCCACGCCCGGCATCCTCGAACATCGCGAGGCCGTCGACGGGATTGCCGTTCCCGTCGACGAACGAACAGGTCTGCACCCCGGTGGAGAACGGCACGACGAGGCGGTACTCCACCGGTGCGTTCGGCGCGGTGTCGCGGTCGACGGCGACGCCGGCGGACCCGGCGGCCGCGGTCACGGCTCGCCACTGGGTGCCCGTCGAGATGCGCCGCTGCACGGTGATGGTGCCGGTCGGGGCGGCCGACGGCGTCCACAGCAGCGCGGTGCGATCGCGCAGCTGGGAGATGTCCAGGTCCAAGGCCGCGCACTGCGGGGTGACCGCGGTGGCGGAGCCTGTGGTGGAGCCCTGTCGCCTGGTGGCGCCCCTGCGGGTCGAGGTGCCCTCCTGCATCCGGCCCAGGTCGACGGTCTCGGGGGAGGAGGACGGTCGGGCCGGGGCGGGACGAAGCCGCTCGGCGGACGACGTCGTCGTCATCCGGTCACGGTTCGGGCCGGCACCGTTCTCGGCGGAGGCCGGCCCGACGGCGGGTGCGGCGAGAGCGATGACCAGGGAACCGGTGACGGCGAGGGGCAGACGGGAGGTTCCCCGCTGCAGGCGTAGACGTTGGTACATGTCTCCCCTTGTTACTAAGAGTGATGAATGGCTACATAGTGCCATCCCTGGGAGATTTCTGGCAGGCGGCTCACGAGAGTCCTTCGCGGGGTGCCGCCTGGTGGTCGTTAGGGTGGCGGCCATGACCTCGGGCCTCAAGCACCAGATGACCTATTTCGACCTGGTCCGGGGTCTGTCCGCCCAGCTCGTGGTGCTGGGGCACGCCAGCGTGCTGGCCCTGCCGGCGCTGTTCGCCGCCCGCGGGCGCGATGGCCGCCTGGGCGCTCGGCCGGATCAGTTCCACGTCCAGTCCTACGGCGTCGTGATCTTCCTGGTGCTCTCCGGCTACCTGATCACCATGTCCGTGCAGCGTCGGCGACGCGACCCGTCCTACGGCTTCCGGGCCTATCTCGTCGACCGGTGGGCCCGTATCTTCACCCCGCTGCTGCCCGCGATGGTGGCCGTCGTCCTCATCGACCGCCTGGTCTTCTCCGGCAGTGCATCCTCGCGCTTCATCGTCGTGAGGCACGACATCACCACCGTGCTCAGCAACCTCCTGATGCTGCAGGACAACTCCGTCCTGCGCCAGGCTGCCGCCGCCACGGGAGCGCCGCTCGCGGCACGGTCTCTGGGCAGCGCAGCGCCGTGGTGGACCGTTGCCTTGGAGTGGTGGATCTACGTCGGGTTCGGCCTGGTCGCCCTCGTCCTGCTGCACCGACCGACGACCGGGCGCGGCCTCGCCGCCCTGCCCGCGCTGGTCTTCGCGGCTGCCACGGTCCTCGGCACCGTCGAGACGGGGAGCGGCTTGATGCTCTCCTGGCTGGTCGGTTTCGCCTATGCCTGGTGGGCGCCGGCGATGCGGGCCGTCCCACGGTCCGTGCACGCGGGACTCACCGTTCTGGCGGTCCTTTGGCTGTGGTGGTGCTTCGACGTCGTCCACCTCGGGGTCTACGCTCCCACGGTGTGCGTCCTGACGGGGGTGGCCGTGGTCTCCGGCTTCCACATGCTCGACTGGTCACGGGTGCTCGGCCCAGCCCGCGGGCCGGTGGCCTTCGTCTCGGACTACTCCTACTCGCTGTACCTCGTGCACTTCTCGGTCATGATCTGGCTCGCGCACCTGGTCGAGGGCCGCGTGACGGGGATCGAGCTCTACGTCCTGCTCGTGGCCGCGGGCAACGGGGCGGGCGTGTTGTGGTGGTGGTTGTTCGAGCGGCACTTCGGCCGCGTCCGCGACACGCTGCGGCGGGTTGTCACCAGGCCGTCCAGCCCCCGTCCACGGCGATCACCTGTCCGGTGACATAGGCCGACTCGTCGGACGCGAGCCAGCGCACGACCCCGCGGAAGTCGTCCTCCGTGGCCATGCGCCGCAGCGGCGTGAGGCCCTCGTAGCGCTCGACGAACTCCTCGGCCTGCCCGCGCGCGATCCCTCCGGGGGCGAAGGCGTTGCACCGCACGTCGGGGGCGAGCACCGTCGCGAGATAGCGCGTCAGCTGGGCGATCCCGCCCTTGGACGCGCCGTAGGCCGCGGGGTTGCCCATCACCGTCCCGGCATACAGGCCCATGTTGGGACCGACCAGGCCGTAGATGCTGGACACGTTGACGACGCTGCCGTGGCCGGTGCGCCGCAGGAGCGGCAGCAGGCGCCGGGTCAGGCTGAAGGGCACCGTGAGGTTGAGCCGCAGCGCCAGCTCGAAGGCGTCGTCGGTCTGGTCCTCGAACGGGACGGCATAGCCCGGGACGCCCGAGGTGCCGGTGAAGGCGGCGTTGTTGACGAGGACGTCGCAGGCGCCCAGCCGCTCGACCTGCGCCACCACCGAGGCCAGGGCGTCGGCGTCCAGCAGGTCGCCGACGATCCCGCGATGATCGCCAGCGGGCAGCTCGGCCAGGGCCTGGTCGACCAGGTCGGTGTCGCGGTCGACCAGGACCACCCGGGCACCGGCCTCGGCGAGCGAGGCGCACAACGTGCGTCCGAGCGGGCCGGCCCCGCCGGTCACCACCGCGGTGCGGCCCTCGAGGGACCCGGCGTCGCCGCTCATCGCCCTGCCTCCTGCCGGTCGCCGTCGTCGCTGTCGCTGTCGCTGTCGCTGTCGCTGTTGCTGCCGGCGCCGAGCCACGGCAGGTCCAGCAGCCCGGCGCCCAGCAGCGCCTCGATGAGCCGGAACTCGTACTCGTCGTCGATGGAGAAGGCCTGCGGCTCCGGGATCTCGTACATCCCGTGCCGGCCCTCGTCGAACCAGGACACCTGCAGGCGGCGCACGAAGTCCGCCCGCCAGACGTAGAAGTTGCCATTGATGCGCAGGAAGCGGCCCGTGTCCTGGCGGCGGGTGACACCCCGCCCCTCGGCGTAGTAGCGCTCCACGGGTCCGGACGGCGTGGTCTCGCGGACGCCGACCCAGGTGGGCTGGAAGGTCGGCTCGGACACGCTGATGACGCCGTCGAGGTCCGGGGAGTCGTGCAGCTGGGAGATGGCCTCGGCGATCTGCTGCGGGATCCGCGAGGGGCTGGTCGGGTCGAGCAGGACGAAGACGTCGTAGGTCGAACCCTCCTGCTGCTCCACGGTCTCGAGCGCGTGCTGCATCACCGGCCCCATGGGGGTCCAGTCGGTCGCGAGCCGGTCCGGACGCAGGAAGGGCACGTCCCCGCCGTGGGTGCGCGCCACCTCGGCGATCTCCGGGTCGTCGGTGGAGACGATGCAGCGGGTGATGCCCGGGCACAGGGCGGCGGCCTTGATGCTGTGGCAGATCAGGGGCAGCCCGGCCAGCTCACGGACGTTCTTGCCGGGGAGGCCCTTGGACCCGCCCCGGGCGGGGATGACCGCGAGCACGCGCGGGGCGCCGTCGCCGGGCTCCGCCGGGGTCGGGGGAGCGGGCTTCCTGGTCGGGCCGGTCATGGGGTCCTCCGATCGGGACGGGTGGGGGCCGACGGGGGGTCGGTCCCCCGGGCGCGATCGCACAGGCGCACGGTCTCGAGCGCCTCCGCGAGCGTGGGTGGTGCGGCGGGGTCGGCCGGTGCCGCCGGGCCAGGGCCCTCGTCGAGGAGGGCCCTGGCCTGACGGGCCATGATGGCGTTGCGGTCGGCGTCGTCGGCGTAGGTGCGCTCGTGCCGCTGCCCCTGGGCGTCGACGTGGACCACGGTGTGGGACAGCACGTCCCAGTCGACGCGGAGGTCGGGTCCGTCGAGGCACAGCTGCCGACGGCCGGGTCTGGAGACGTAGTCCAGCCGGGCCAGGACCCGGTCGCCGGCCGGTGTCGTCCACGCGAGCGTCGCGGCCTGCTCGGCGCTCATCTCCAGGGGGCCGGAGCGGTCGAGGGCGGCCCAGGACAGCTCGGGCCGCCCGAGCAGGGCCGTAGCGTAGTCGAGCTCGTGGACGAGGTCTCGCAGCACCCCGCCCTCGTCGGCGCGGGCGGAGTAGCTCTCGCGGTAGTCGCGCCCCGGCCGCCAGTCGGGGAGCCAGGACTGGCAGGAGACGTGGGCCGACAGCGGTCGGCTCGCGCCACCGACCAGGTCGAGGACAGCGGCGTAGGCCCGGTGCCCGCGCAGGGGCGCGGCGACGCGCACCCGGTCGGCCCGACCGTGCCGGGCCAGCGGCTCGGCGTCGGCGGCGGTGGGGGACAGGGGCTTCTCGACCAGGACGCGGTCCGCCCCCGCGTCGAGCGCGGCCACGGCGTCACCGACGTGCCGTCCGGTGTCGGTGGCGACCACCACGAGATCGGCCCTGGCGCAGGCCGACGGCCCCTCCTGGTCGTCGAGGATCCCGGCAGCCGGGGGGCGCGGCCGGACCGGCCACAGGTCGACGGAGAGGCCCAGGGAGCGCAGGACCTCGACGTGCCGTGCGCCGATCGACCCGCCCCCTCGGACGACTGCGTGCACGGGCACCTCCTGGCTGCGATGTGCGCCCCATGGTGCCACGCGCCTGCTGGGCCGGCGGGGTCACACGCCGCCGTCCTGCCCGTCCTGCCCTGCCCGCCCGGCCCTCCCGGCGCGGGGGCGGGGGGAGAGCGGCGCTCGTCACTATGCTGGACGGGTGCCCGCACCGAACCCCCAGACCGACGCCCCGTGGGCCGTGCTGGGAGCCGGGGGCCACGCACGCAGCGTCGCCGACGTCCTGCGCCGCGCCGGGGCACGGGTGGTGGCCGTCAGCGGCACCCCCCAGGGCGCCTGGCCGGGCCACGTGCGGCTCCTGGCCGACGACGCGGCGGCCCTCGCCCTGGCACGCAGCCAGGGGGTTGCCCTCGTCCCCGGGATCGGCGCCAACCACGTCCGGCTGCGAGTCGTGGACGCCGCGTGGCCGCACGCCTCGATGCCGCCCGTCGTGGCCGCCACCGCCACCGTCGCCCCCGACTGCGCCGTCGGCGAAGGCACCGTCGTGCTGGAGCACGCGCACGTCGGTCCGTCGGCTCGCATCGGCCGAGCCGTGATCGTCAACACCGCCGCCGTGGTGGAGCACGACGTCGTGGTGGGCGACGGCGTGCACGTGGCGCCGGGGGCCGTGGTGCTGGGGGGCGCGAGCGTCGGAGACCTGACGCTCGTGGGCAGCGGGGCCCGCGTCCTGCCCGGGGTCCGCGTCGGGGCCGGATGCGTGGTGGCGGCGGGCGCGGTCGTCATACGGGACGTGCCCGACGGCCACCGCGTGGCCGGGGTCCCGGCGCGCAGCATCGACGACCATGACGACGAGCAGGACGAGCAGACGGAGGAGCAGCAGTGAGCGTGCGAGCAGCGAGCATCGGGGACAGGACGATCCCGACCGAGCGGGACGTCTACGTCATCGCCGAGGCCGGGGTCAACCACAACGGCGACCTGGAGACCGCCCACCGCCTGGTCGACACCGCTGCCGAGGCGGGCGCCGACGCGGTCAAGTTCCAGACCTTCGACGCGGCCAAGCTGGTGTCGAGCGTCGCCGCGACCACCCCGTACCAGCGGGACCGCGGCGGTGCCCAGGACCAGCGATCGCTGCTGGAGGCGCTCACCCTGCCGATGACGGCGTGGGCCGAGCTCCAGGCCCACACCCACGAGCGCGGGCTGGAGTTCCTGTCCACCCCGTTCGACCTCGACAGCGCCCACGCGCTCGCCGAGCTGGGCCTGCCGGCGATGAAGGTCTCCAGCGGCGAGCTCACCAACCTGCCCTACCTGCGCGAGCTCGCCCGCCTGGGCGTGACGATGCTCGTCTCGACCGGCATGGGCACCTCCGACGAGGTCGCCGCGGCCGTCGACGCCTGCGCCGAGGCCCCCGGTCTGGTGCTGTTCCACTGCGTGTCGGCCTATCCCGCGCCCATCGAGGAGTGCAACCTCCGCGCCATCCCGGCGATGCAGGCCGCGCACGGCGTCCCCGTCGGCTGGTCCGACCACACGCCCGGCCTGCAGACGGCGCTGGGGGCGGTGGCGCTCGGCGCCCCCGTCCTCGAGAAGCACTTCACGCTGGACCGCACGATGCCCGGACCCGACCACATGGTGAGCCTCGAGCCCGCCGAGCTCGCGGACTACGTCAGGTCCACCAAGGCCCTCGCGGTCGGTCTCGGCGACGGGGTCAAGGTGCGCCAGCCCTCGGAGCAGGACAACGCGGTGCTCGTGCGCCGCAGCTGGCACGCCGGCCGTGACCTGCGCGCGGGCTCGACGCTGGACGGTGCGGACCTGTCCCTGCTCCGACCCGAGGGCGGCATCAGCCCGGCCGTGGACATCCGCGGGCGCGTGCTGGCCCGCGACGTGGCTGCCGGCGCCCAGATCGTCGACGCGGACCTCGCCCCGGACGCACCCGCCGCTGGGGCGGCCCGATGACGCAGGCCCCCCAGAGGGTGGCGGTCTTCGTCGGCACCCGGGCCGACCTGGGCCCGCTCTCGCCCGTCATCACCGCCCTGGCCGACGACCAGGACGTCGAGCTGCACCTGCTCACCGGCGTGGCCTACGACGTGGACTCCCTGGCGTCCGCGCTGCGTGACGTCGCCCCGCACGCCGTGGTCGACGGGCGCCTCCACGCCCTGTGCCCGCCGGTCGAGCACCTCGACCCGGCGGCCGTGGTCCGGCACGGCGCCCACCTCGCGGAGGGCGCGGGGCGCCTGCTGCCCGCGCTGCGCCCCGACACCCTCGTGGTCCTCGGCGACCGCTGGGAGCTCCTCCACGTCGTGCCGACGGCCTTCCTGCTCGGCATACCGGTCGTACACCTGCACGGCGGCGAGGTGACCGAGGGGGCCGTCGACGAGCGGGTCCGCCACGCCGTGACCAAGCTCGCCGACCAGCACTGCGTGGCGTCGCCGGACGCCGGACGCCGTGTGCGGCAGATGGGAGAGCCTGCCGACCGCATCCACGTGACCGGCGCGCCGGGGCTCGACCGGCTCGCGTCCTCCACTGCGCTGACCGACGCCGAGCTCGCCGACCTGCTCGGCGTTCCCGTGCTGCGACCGCTCGCGATGTTCACCTACCACCCGCCCACCGCCGAGGGCGACGTGCCGGTGGGGGAGTGGGCGGCCGAGGCCCTGCAGGCGACCTTGGACACCTGCGGCACCGTGCTCGCCACGCACCCGGGGCTGGACACCGGCCGCGAGGAGATCCTCGCCGTCCTCGAGCAGGCGGCGCTCGACCACCCCCAGCTGGTGGTCGTCGAGTCCCTGGGCAGCCGCTACCCCCGGGCGCTGCACGCCGTCGACGTCGTCGTCGGCAACTCCTCGTCCGGGATCATCGAGGCCGCCAGCGCCCACGTCCCCGCGGTGGACGTCGGCGAGCGGCAGCGGGGACGACTGCGGGGCGACAACGTCATCCACGCCGCCGAGGGCTCCGCCGCGGTGCGTGCCGCGATCGATCGTGCCCTGTCGCCCGAGGGCCGGGCCGCGGCGGCGGCCGTGGTCAACCCCTATGGTCGTGGGGACGCCGCCGCGCGGGTCCTGGCGGTGGTCCGCCGGGCGCCGGCGAGCGACCGCACCAAGCCGTTCGCCGAGATCGAAGGAGCCGACCGATGACCGCGCGCGACCTGCACCGCACCTGCATCGCCGAGACGGGGACGATCCGTGAGGCGCTCCAGGTGATCGACGCGGCCGCCACCACGGTCGCGCTCATCACCTCGCCCGACCGGGTGCTGCAGGGGCTGCTCACGGACGGGGACATCCGGCGTGCTCTCCTGGCCGGCGCCGCCCTGGACGACCCGGCCCTGCCGTTCGCCACCAAGACCCCGTCCACCGTCAGCGCCGGGTCGCCCCGGGCCCTCGTGCTCGACCTGCTGCGCGCACGACACCTCACCGTGGTCCCCGAGGTCGACGAGGGTGGCCGGCTCGTCGGGCTGCACACGCTCTTCGACGTGGTCGGCAGCGAGCCGCTGCCCAACGTCGCCGTGATCATGGCCGGTGGCAAGGGGACCCGGCTCGGCGAGCTCACCAGGGACCGCCCCAAGCCGCTGATGACCGTCGCCGGGCGCACCATCCTCGAGTGGATCATCCTCAACCTCGTGGGCGACGGCATCCGCGAGATCTACGTCAGCGTCAACTACCTCGCAGAGCAGATCGAGGAGCACCTGGGGGACGGGTCCCGGCTCGGGTGCCAGGTGCACTACCTGCGCGAGGAGCCCGACAACCCGCTCGGGACCGCCGGCTCGCTGACGCTCCTGCGCGACCGGCGCCCGGACCTGCACGACCCCGTCCTGGTGATGAACGGTGACCTCATGGTGCAGTTCGGCGCCCAGGAGCTCATCGACCGGCACGAGCGCAGCGGGGCCCGGCTGACCATGGCGACCCGCAGCTACCAGCACGAGATCCCGTTCGGCGTCGTGGACTGCGACGACGCGGGCTTCGTGACGGGGATCAGCGAGAAGCCGACGATCAGCGTCGACATCAACACGGCCGTGTATGCCGTCGACGCCGACGCCCTCGGGCTCCTCCCGGACGGGCGACCCAGCACCATGCCGGAGCTCGTGCAACAGTTGCTGGACCGTGGTGATCGGGTCGCCACGTGGACGATGTCATCGGATTGGATCGATGTGGGCACCCCCAAGGACCTTGCCCGCGCGAAAGGACAGGCGTGAACATGACCGCACCGCAGCAGGACTCGTCCTCCGTAGCCACTCTCAAGGGCAAGCGGGTCCTCGTGACCGGCTCGGACGGGTTCATCGGCTCGCACCTCGTCGAGCGGCTCGTCGCCGACGGGGCGCAGGTCTCGGCCTTCTGCCTCTACAACTCCAACGGGTCCCTGGGCTGGCTGGACGAGTCACCGAGCTTCCAGCAGGCGCTCAAGGACGGGCAGGCCGAGGTCGTGCTCGGCGACATCCGTGACCCCGAGCACGTGATGGCCTCGGTCGAGGGCATGGACGTCGTCCTGCACCTGGCGGCCCTCATCGCGATCCCCTTCTCCTACGTCGCGCCCCGCTCCTACGTCGAGACCAACGTGATCGGCACGCTCAACGTCCTCGAGGCGGTCCGCCGGCACGGGACGCCGCGCCTGGTCAACACCTCCACCTCCGAGGTCTACGGCACCCCCAAGGAGGTGCCGATCACCGAGACCCACGAGCTGCGCGGCCAGTCGCCCTACTCCGCCACCAAGATCAGCGCGGACAAGATGTGCGAGTCCTACGCGCTGTCCTTCGAGACGCCGGTGACGATCCTGCGGCCGTTCAACACCTACGGGCCGCGCCAGTCGACCCGCGCCGTCATCCCGACGGTCCTGTCGCAGATGCTCGTGGGTGCCGAGGAGATCCGCCTCGGGGCGGTCTCGCCCAAGCGCGACTTCACCTTCGCCACCGACACCGCGGACGGCTTCGTGCGCGCCGCGCTGACGGACGTCCCGCCGGGCGAGGTCATCCAGCTGGGCACCGGCCGCACGGACTCCATCGGCGAGATCGTCGAGATCTGCAAGCAGGTCACCGGCTCGTCCGCCCGCATCGTCACCGACGAGGAGCGCATCCGTCCCGCCGGGTCCGAGGTCGAGATCCTGCTCTCCGAGCCCCGCAAGGCCAAGGAGCTGCTGGGCTGGGAGCCCACGGTCTCGCTCGAGGACGGCCTGGCCCAGGTGGCCGAGTGGCTGCGCCCGCGCGTCGACGCCGACAAGGCCGCGAGGTACCACCGATGAGCGACGCCGAGACCGCCTCAGGCACCCCGGACGCCGGCGCCGCGACGAGCGCCCGCCACAGCGTGGGCGGCGAGGCGAACGCCCCCGGTGCCCACGAGCAGGGCTTCGTGCCGCTGTCCGTCCCCAACATCGGCGAGCTCGAGCGGCGCTACGTGCTGGAGGCCGTCGAGTCCGGGTTCGTGTCCTCCGTCGGGCCCTTCGTGTCCGAGTTCGAGGAGCGGTTCGCTGAGTATGTCGGCGCCGGCTACGCCGTCGCGACCTCCTCGGGCACGGCCGCCCTGCACGTCGCGCTGATCCTGCTCGGCGTCGAGCGCGACGACGAGGTGATGGTCAGCGACTTCACCTTCGTCGGGTCCATCAACCCGATCGCCTACCTCGGCGCCCGCGCCGTCCTCGTGGACAGCGACGCGTCCTGGGACCTCGACCCCGACCTGGTCGAGACCGAGCTCCAGCGACGCGTCGACGCGGGCGAGCCCCTGCCCAAGGTCCTCGAGGTGGTTCACGTGCTCGGCCAGCCGGCCGACATGGACCGGCTCGTCGAGATCTGCGAGCGGTTCGGCGTGGCCGTGCTCGAGGACGCCGCCGAGTCGCTCGGCGCGACCTGGACGACCGGGGAGCTGGCGGGACGTCATACGGGCACCGTCGGCCGCATCGGGTGCTACTCGTTCAACGGCAACAAGGTCGCCACCACCGGCGGCGGGGGCATGCTGGTGACCGACGACGAGGCCCTGGCCCGACGGGCCAAGCACCTCACCACCCAGGCCAAGGTGCCCGACATCGGCTACCTGCACGACGAGGTCGGCTACAACTACCGCCTCACCAACATCGCCGCCGGCCTCGGGCTCGCGCAGCTGGAGCGGCTGCCGGGCTTCCTCGAGGCCAAGCACCGCATCGCGCGGCGCTACGACGAGGCCTTCGCCGAGCTGCCGCTCACGCTCCCCCCGCGGATCGAGGGGACCGAGTCCAACGACTGGCTCTACTCCGTCCTCGTGCCCGAGGACAAGGGCGGTCGGGACGCGTTCATCGCGCACCTGAACTCGCGCCAGGTCCAGGGCCGGGCCCTGTGGCGGCCGTTGCACGCGCAACCGCCGTTCGCCGGCTCCACGGTGCTCGGTGGGGACGTCGGCGACGACCTGTTCGCCCGCGGCGTGTCCCTGCCCTGCTCCACCGACCTGACCGAGGCCGACCAGGAGCGGGTCGTCGAGGCCGTCCTGACCTTCTTCGACTGACGCGCACCTCGTGATCGTGTGCGCCCCGGTGACCACCCGGGGCGCACACGACTCTCCGGGTCGGACAACCGCTGATCGGGCGAGGTTCCGGCGCCGACGCACCGGGTAGGGGTCAGCAATGACTGTCGTTGGATTCCACTGCTCGCACGAACAGATCTCTCCACGCCAGCTGCTCGCCGACGTGCAGCTGGCGGAGCAGGCCGGCTGGGACGCCGCCATGTGCTCGGACCACTGGGCGCCGTGGGGCTCCAGGCAGGGCCAGTCGGGCTTCGCCTGGTCCTGGCTCGGCGCCGCCCTCGCGAGCACCGACCTGCGCCTCGGCTGCGTCAACGCGCCGGGCTACCGCTACCACCCCGCGATCATCGCCCAGGCCTCGGCCACCCTGGCCCAGATGTTCCCCGGCCGCTTCTGGGTGGCCCTCGGGTCGGGGGAGTACTCCAACGAGTTCATCACGGGTGAGGCGTGGCCGCCCAAGGCGGAGCGGCAGGAGCGTCTGCTGGAGTGCGCTGACATCATCCGTCGCCTGCACCGCGGCGAGACCGTCACGCACAAGGGGCACGTCACGGTCAACGAGGCCCGGCTCTGGACGCTGCCGGAGAAGCTGCCAGAGCTCATCCAGCCTGCGGTCTCCGTCGAGACCGCCCGCCAGGGAGCGGCCTGGGCGGACGGGGTGGCCACCATCAACCAGCCCCTGGACACGCTCAAGGGGCTGGTCGCGGCATACCGCGAGGCCGGCGGAGCCGGCACCCTCACCCTGCAGGTGCACGTCTCGTGGGCCCCCACCGAGGACGAGGCCTGGGAGATCGCCCGGGACCAGTGGAGCACCAACGTGTTCCCGCCGCCGGTGTGCTGGGACCTGACCACGAGCCAGCTCGACGTCGTCAGCCAGAACGTCTCCGACGAGCAGATCGCCCAGTCGGTCATCGTCAGCTCCGACCACCAGGCCATCGCCGCCCAGGTCAAGGAGATGGTGGACCTGGGCTTCGACGAGGTCTACCTGCACCACGTCGGCCAGTCCCAGGCGCAGTTCATCGAGACCTTCGCCGAGCACGTGGTGCCCCAGCTGCGCGGCTGAGCCGCGCCCATCGCCCCGCCCCGGCACGCGGCGGGCGCGCGGCATACGCATCCCCGGCCCCCGACCGAGCACCCGAGGAGAACCCATGCGCATCACCGAGACCGGCGACCTGTGGTGGAAGAACGCCGTCATCTACAGCCTCGACGTCGAGACCTACAACGACGGCAACGGCGACGGGATCGGCGACTTCGCCGGCCTCGCCGGACGCATCGACTACCTGGCCGAGCTCGGGGTGACCTGCCTGTGGCTCATGCCCTACTTCCCCAGCCCCGACCTCGACGACGGCTACGACATCACCGACTTCTACAACGTCGACCCGCGCCTCGGGAACCTGGGTGACTTCGTCGAGGTCACCCGCACCGCCCACGACCGGGGGATGCGGGTGATCATCGACCTCGTCATCAACCACACCTCCGACCAGCACCCGTGGTTCAAGCAGAGCCGCAAGAGCACCGACAACCCCTACCGCGACTGGTACGTCTGGCGCTCGGACACCCCGCCGGACACGTCCGACAAGGTCGTCTTTCCCGACCAGGAGGTCTCCATCTGGGAGAAGGACGACAAGACGGGGGAGTGGTACCTCCACAACTTCTACAAGCACCAGCCGGACCTCAACATCGCCAACCCCAAGGTGCGCGACGAGATCTTCAAGATCATCGGGTTCTGGGCTCAGCTCGGCGTCGACGGCTTCCGGATCGACGCCGTGCCCTTCATCTTCTCCACCGAGGGCAACACGCCCGAGGAGATCGAGGCCTTCGGCGACCCGCACGACTTCCTGCGCGACATCCGCGCCATGGTCGGCCGCCGCACCGGTGACGGGATCATCCTCGGCGAGGTCAACATCCCCTACAAGGACCAGTACACCTTCTTCGGCGAGGAGCACGGTGACGGCCTCACGATGCAGTTCGACTTCATCGGGATGCAGGCGGCCTACCTGTCGCTAGCGCGGCAGGACCCGGCCCCGCTGGTCAAGGCGCTCGGGCAGCGCCCGCAGCTGTCCCACGGCACCCAGTGGGCCAACTTCCTGCGCAACCACGACGAGCTCACCCTGGACAAGCTGACCGACAAGGAGCGCCAGGAGGTCTTCGACGCCTTCGGCCCGGAGCCGGAGATGCAGGTCTACGGCCGCGGGCTCAAGCGTCGCCTGCCCTCGATGATGGGCGGCGACCCCCGCCGGATCCGGATGGCCTACTCGCTGCTGTTCTCCCTCCCGGGGACCCCCTCCCTGTTCTACGGCGAGGAGATCGGGATGGGCGAGGTGCTCTCCGAGGAGGGCCGTATGGCGGTGCGCACCCCCATGCAGTGGACCCCCGAGTCGAGCGCCGGCTTCAGCACGGCCGGCGTCCGCAAGCTCGTGGCGCCGCTGCCGTCCGACGGCTACTCGCCCGAGCACGTCAACGTGGCCGACCAGCGCAGCGACCCCGACTCGCAGTACGCCTTCGTGCGCGACCTGATCTTCCGCTACCGGCAGCACCCGGAGCTGGGGTGGGGTCACCACGAGGTGATCGAGCAGCCGCACACGGCGGTGCTCGCGCTGCGCTGCCGGCACGAGGAGAACAGCGTCATCACCCTGCACAACTTCTCGCCGGACGGGGTCACGGTGGCGTTCTCCCTCGACGAGGAGCCGGGCACGGTGCTGGTCGACGTGTTCACCGGTGAGGAGTGCCGGCTCGACGACGAGGGCCGGATCGAGGTCGTGCTCGACGGCTACGGCTACCGCTGGTATCGCGTGCACGGCCCGGACGACCGCCGCCTCTACTGAGGCTCGCACGAGGCGAACTCCCCTCCCCTCGACAAAGATCGTGAGGGTCTGGTCCAAGGATGTTGGACCAAACCCTCACGATCTCGGCATCGTGCGGGGGAGGAGGGCGGGTCAGGCGGGGACGAGGACCCCGGCGCGCAGCAGGGTCCGCGCGGCCTCCTGCCCCAGCTCGGCGGCGGTGGTCTCACCACCGTCGAGGAGTATGTCGAGAGCCGGCCGACCGGCCGCGGGGATCCGCTGCAGCCCGAGGCGGCTGTCCAGCATGAGCTGCTCGTCGTCGGCCGGGACCGGCGAGACCGTGATCCGCAGGTGCGGGCGCAGCCGCAGCCGGGTGGCGTCGCCGAGGTCGAGCACCGCCTGGACCTGGGCGATCGGCGAGATCGGCGACAGCCGCCGTCCGGCCTCGTCACGGCGGGTCAGGGCCCGCGAGATGGAGGCGTCGTCGAGCTCCTCGATCGCGCGCACCAGCGCCGCCCGAGCCACCGCGAACCCGCTCGTGTCCGTCGAGATGTCGACCCCCAGGTCCAACGACCGGCGGACGTCGGGGTCGGAGGCCGCGCGGTCGAGGGCGAGCTCCCCGATGACCTCGGCGGCGGCATACGGCGTCCAGGTGTGGACCCCGATGGTGACGTGCGACGAGATCTCGCCGAAGGTCGAGGCCGCGTGGATCGTCCCCCGCGGGAGGTAGAGCACGTCGCCGGGCTCGAGCGTCACGTCGAGGACGGGCTCGGTGCGGGCCGCCTCCTCGACCTGGCTGCGGCGCTCCGCCCAGGGGTGGTGCCGCAGGGGCGCCTCCAGCACGGGCGCGTGGAGCACCCAGCGCTTGCGGCCGCTCGTCTGCACGACGAAGACGTCGTGCACGTCGTAGTGGTCGGCGAAGCCCTGGCTCTGCGGCGGCGTGATGTAGGCGTTGATCTGCACCGGGTGGCCGAGGTCGACCGCCAGCTGCTGGCCCAGGTCGACCAGCGCCGGCCAGGTGCGGTGCAGGCCCTGGGCGACGATCGTGGCCCCACCGGCGAACTCGCGGTGCAGCTGGTCGTCGCCGACCTGGTCGCGGACGCTCGCCCCCACGCCGCCGGCGGTGGTGAACAGGCTGTCGGGCAGCGGGGACCCGTCCTTGGCCAGCCGCAGGAAGGGCGCCCGCAGGCCCCGGCGGGACACCATCTCGTCCACCGCGTCGGGACCGAACAGGTCGGTGAAGTCACGCCCGTCCTCGGCCAGGGCCTCGGCGCCGGTGCGCAGCAGCGGACGGCGGCTCCACACCTCGGCGGCGAAGGTCTCGACGTCACCGACGAGACGAGCGAGTGCCGGGCGCTGCTGGGTCGCGGCTGCGTCGTCGGTGCTCCCGGCGCTCCCGGCGCTCCCGGTCGTGCGGCTGGCGGTGCCGGCGGTCATGCCCCGGGCTCGATCGTGGGGCCGCGGCCCTCGGACTGGTCCTCGTCGAGGTCGGCGCCGGCGAGCTCGGGGTCGTCCCCGCCCGACGAGGCCTGCTGGTTGTCGTCCTGGTCGTCCTTGGTGGGATAGAGCCCGGAGCGCGACACCTGGCCGGCGTCACCGTCCTGGGCCTGGTCCATCACCGAGGGCTCCTCTGGCTGCTGCGTGGTCATGCCTGCCTCCTCGCGTCGCGGGTATGGTCCTAGGACCATACCGAGCGGAGGCCCCCGGCATACGTGGCAGGTGGTGAGGGACACGCTCCCGGCCGCCGCCGGGAGAGCCGGGCGCAGGTAGGCTCGGCCCGTGGCTTCCAACACCGACTTCGACCTGTTCAAGACCTCTGAGGAGCACGAGGAGCTCCGCGCGATGCTGCGCGAGGTGGTCGCCGACAAGATCGCGCCCGCCGCCGCCGAGGTGGACGACAAGAGCATCTTCCCCCAGGTCGCCTACGACGCCCTGTGCCAGGTCGACCTCCAGGCGCCGCACGTGGCGGAGGAGTACGACGGGGTCGGCCTCGACGCTCTCGGCACCTGCATCGTCATCGAGGAGGTCGCCCGCGGGTGCGCCTCCTCCTCGCTGATCCCGGCCGTCAACAAGCTCGGCTCGATGCCCCTGATCCTGGCGGGGTCCGAGGAGGTCAAGCGCCGCTACCTGCCGCCGATGGCGCGCGGCGAGGCGATGTTCTCCTACGGCCTGTCCGAGCGTGAGGCCGGGTCCGACACGGCCGGCATGCGCACCCGGGCCCGCCGCGAGGGCGACGACTGGGTCCTCAACGGCACCAAGGCGTGGATCACCAACGCCGGCGTCTCCGAGTTCTACACCGTCCTCGCGGTCAGCGACCCCGACGGCCGCCGCGGCGCCAACGTCACGGCCTTCGTGGTCGAGAAGGGCGACGAGGGCTTCGGCTTCTCCGAGCCCGAGCGCAAGCTCGGCATCAAGGGCAGCCCCACCCGCGAGCTGCACCTCGACAACGTCCGCATCGGCGACGACCGCCGCGTCGGCGAGGTCGGCGACGGCCTCAAGATCGCGCTGCGCACCCTCGACCACACCCGCATCACGATCGGCGCCCAGGCCGTCGGGATCGCCCAGGGCGCCCTCGACCAGGCCGTGGCCTATGTCAAGGAGCGCAAGCAGTTCGGCAAGGCCATCGCCGAGTTCCAGGGCATGCAGTTCATGCTCGCCGACATGGCCATGGAGCTCGAGGCCGCCCGCCAGATGGTCTACGTCGCGGCCGCCAAGTCTGAGCGCGGCGACGCCGACCTTCCGTTCTTCGGCGCGGCCGCCAAGTGCTTCGCCTCCGACGTGGCGATGAAGGTCACCACCGACGCCGTCCAGGCGCTCGGCGGCGCCGGCTACACCAAGGACTTCCCGGTCGAGCGGATGATGCGCGACGCCAAGATCACCCAGATCTACGAGGGCACCAACCAGGTCCAGCGCCTGGTCATGGCACGTCAGCTGCTCAAGGGCTGACCGGCCGGATGACGCCTGACGCCTCCGTCGTCGCCGTGGTCGTGACCTGGAACCGGCACGACCTGCTCCTCGAGGTGCTGTCGGCGCTGCGATCCCAGACCCTGCCGGTCTCGCGGGTCGTGGTCGTCGACAACGCCTCCACCGACGGCACCGCCGAGACGCTCCGCGCCCAGGGCGAGGACGTCGTGACGGTGACGGCGCGCACCAACACCGGTGGGGCCGGGGGGTTCGCGATCGGCATACGGCGGGCGCTCGAGCTGGGGTGCGACGCCGTCTGGCTGATGGACGACGACACGGTCCCGGAGCCCGAGGCGCTGGCCGCCCTGGTGCGGGCCCGCGGCGAGTTCCCGCTCGGCACACCGGCGGTCGTCGCCAGCCGGGTCGTGTGGACCGACGGTCGTGACCACCCGATGAACACCCCGCGCCCGTCGCCCTTCGCGTCGGCGCAGGAGCGCGAGGCCGCGGCGTCGATCGGCTGCGTCCCGGTGCGCTCGGCGTCCTTCGTGTCGATCCTGTGCGACGCCGCCGCGGTGCGCGAGCGCGGTCTGCCGGTCGCGGACTACTTCCTGTGGAACGACGACTTCGAGTACTCCACGCGCCTGATCCGTGGTGGCCACGGCCTCGCCTGCCCGGGGTCGGTGGTGGTGCACAAGACCAGGACCTTCGGCTCGACCGACGCCGACCCGGGCCCCCGCTTCTACTACGAGGTCCGCAACAAGGTGTGGATGTGGACGCGCTCGCGGTCCCTGACGCCGGTGGAGAAGGTCGTCTACGGCGGGTCCTCCCTGCGGCGCTGGGTCCGGACCGTCGCGCGGTCCGGTGACCGCGGGACGCTGGTGCGGGGACTGGCCAGGGGTGTGCGCGACGGGGTGCTGCGCGGCCCGCGGCGCACCGAGGACGTCCTGTCGGAGGCCGTGGGGGAGCAGGGGCGAGCCGTATGACGGAGCTGCCGTTCAGCGTGCTGATGTGCGTCTACCGCGGAGACGACCCGGCCCACCTGCGCGAGGCCTTCGACTCCGTGACGGTCGAGCAGGTGCGACCTCCCGCCCAGGTCGTGCTGGTGCAGGACGGGCCGGTGCCGACCGCGCTCGACGAGGCGATCCAGCGGCTGGTCGCGGAGCCGGTGGTGCCGGTGGAGCTGGTCCGGCTCCCGGTCAACCGCGGTCTCGGCGTCGCCCTCACCGCCGGCCTGGCGCGGTGCGCCCACGACGTGGTCGCCCGGATGGACGCCGACGACATCTCGCTGCCCGACCGGTTCGCGGTGCAGCTGCCCGTCGTCGAGGGCGGCGCCGACGTGGTCGGGTCGGGGATGCTCGAGATCGGCTCGGGCCGGGACGACGTGGTGGGGCGGCGGGTGCCGCCGCTCACGCCCGAGCGGATCGTCGAGTCCTCCCGGATGGCGCAGCCGTTCAACCACCCGACCGTCGTCTACCGCCGCTCCGCCGTCGAGGCCGCCGGCGGCTACCAGGACTTCAAGCAGATGGAGGACTACCTGCTGTTCGCCCGGATGATCCAGGGCGGGGCACGGGTGGCCAACGTCGCCGAACCCTTGCTGTGCTACCGGGTGGGGGAGGGGGCCTACGCCCGCCGTGGCGGGTGGTCCATGCTGCGCACCGAGCTGGCGCTGCAGCGGCGCTTCCTCCGGATGGGGTTCACGACGCCGGCGCAGTGCGTGCGCAACGTCCTGGTGCGCGGCGTCTACCGTCTCGTGCCCGAGCAGCTGCGACGTATGGCCTACGGGGCGATCATGGCGCGCCGCGGCGAGCGTTGACCTCCCTCAGGTAGGCACATCCGCCCGGGTTGGCACGCCAGGCGAGTGTGACTACCTCAGGTAGATCCTCAGGGGAGCGGCTGGTCGTCCTTGATCTTGCCGAAGAACTCCTGCGCCTTGGCGGTGTCCCACTTGACGGCGACCCCCGCCGCCGTGGGGTAGGCCGGGTTGGAGATCGGCACGACCAGGGACTGCCCGTCGCCACCCGAGGACGATCGCATCGCCTGCAGGACGCGCGTCAGGTCCGCCGGCGTGGTCCCGTCACCGACCTTGACCCCCTCGGCGGCGCTGTGCGTGAAGCCCCAGTAGCGCCACGGCAGGAGCACGGTCGCGGGACTGGCGGCCTTGCGCATGATCGCGCCGAGGAACTGACGCTGGCGCTTGGCCCGGCCGAGGTCGCCCTCGGGGTCGGAGTAGCGGGACCGCACGAAGCCCAGGGCCTGCGGACCGGTCAGGGTCTGCTCGCCCTTCTTGAGGTTGATGCCGGCCTTCTCGTCGTTCATGTCGAACGGCACGTCCACGGAGACGCCGCCCAGGGAGTCGACGACCCGGGCGAACCCGCCGAAGCCGATCTCGACGTAGCCGTCCACGTGCACGCCGGTCGCCTGCTCCACCGTCTCGACGAGGAGCTTCGGGCCACCGATGGAGTAGGCCGCGTTGATCTTGTTGCGGTTGTGACCCGGGATCGGCACGTAGGAGTCGCGCGGCAGGGAGACCAGCGCGGACTTCTGCCCGGACTCGGAGACGTGCACGAGGATGATCGAGTCGGTGCGCTGCCCGGCGTCGTCTCCGGTCGCGAGCTGCTGCTGCTCCTCGGCGCTGAGCCCGGCCCGCGAGTCGGAGCCGACGAGCAGGTAGTTGTAGCCGCTCACCCGCGCCGGGCGATCCCCCGCGGGAGAGGCGTCGACGTTCGACACCGAGCTCCATGCGTGCAACGGCGTCACGACGAGGAAGGCGATCCAGGCGAGCAGGGCCACGAGCAGGAGGGCCACGACCCGCCGGCGGCGGTGCACCCGGCGCGGCGGCCGACCCGGCCGGGCGTCGTACGACCGGCGCGGGGGCGAGGTGGGGGGCTGGGCCGGTCGGGACGGCTGGACCGGCATCTGGCGGGTGCCGGACCGGCCCCCGTCGTCCCAGCGATCGTCGTATGCCGCGCCCGCCGGGTAGGCCGCGCCGCCCCCACGCGCCTGGTCCACGGGCTCGTCGCCCCACCCGTCATCGCGCCGAGGGTCCGGGTCAGGACGGTGGTCCTCGTCGGGACGGCGGCGACCAGTGATGCGACTCGCGCCGCCGAGCGGGTTGCGCGGGCTGGACATCCGTCCGCGCCGCCTGCGCGTGTCGACGACGTAGGACTCGGTGTCGTCGTGCGGGTCTCGCTCGTCAGCGGGGGTCATCGCTCGGGTCGGCCTCCGGGTCGGGGACGTCGGTCATGTCTTCTGGACGCATCACCGTAGCCGCAGGTTGTCCCTGCGACCTGGACGCCACCTCCGGGTGTCGTGCGGCAGCCTCGTCGAGCGCGATGCGCCTCGAGAGCCGGGTGAACCGCACGTCCATCTCGCGGAAGCGCAGGTGGGTGCTCATCATGTAGCCGAGGAACGCGATGGCGAGGACGTAGAGCACCAGGTCGGTGCCTCGACCGACGCCCACCGCCCGGGCCAGACGCACCCACACCGACGGGAAGATGATGGAGTACACCGCGAAGGCGGCGAAGGCGAACATGCCGAGCCGCCGGATCGCCTGGGTGCGCGCCCCGCGTGCCGTGGTCATCCGCAGGAGCACCACGACGATGGTGGCGATCAGCGCGAGCTGGATGAGGGCCTTCACTTGAACATCAGCTCCACGAGGATGTTGACCGAGTTCCACAGGGACTGGCCCTTGGAGACCGAGTAGTCGGTGTAGAGGATGTGGACGGGCTCCTCGGCGTAGCGCACCGGTCTGCCGTCGACCTGCATGGCCCCGATCTGCGCCACGATCTCGGACGCGTGGGCCATGCGGTTCATGGTGATGTCGAGCTGCTCGACGACCGGTCGGGACAGGACCCGCAGCCCGTTGTGGGCATCGGTGAGCCGCGTCCCCGTCGAGAGGTTGGTGTAGGCGACCGCGAGGCGCAGGACGAGCTTCTTCAGCGCGCTCGGCTTGGTCCGCTCGTCCAGGAACCGTGACCCGAAGATGACGTCCAGGTCGTCGGTCCGGATCCGGTCGAGCATCTGCAGGACGTCGTCCACCTGGTGCTGCCCGTCGGCGTCGAAGGTGACGACGTACGCCATCTCGGGATCGGTCAGGGCGAACTCGAACCCCGTCTGGAGGGCGGCGCCCTGACCCATGTTGACCGGGTGCTGGACGAGGCGGGCACCAGCGGCGAGTGCCCGCGCCGCGCTCTGGTCCTTGGACCCGTCGTCGACGCACACGACGTTGGGGAAGGTGCGCCGGGCATGGGTGACGACGTCGCCGATCACCGTCGCCTCGTTGTAGAGGGGGACGACCAGCCAGACGTTCTCGTTCACGCATGACACGATAGGGGGTCGCGGCAGGTCTGCCGCTGCGCGGCGCGCCCCGGCGTCATGATGAGCACGTGATGGACGTGAGGAGCGGCATGCCCGAGCAGCGGAGTCCCCACCTGCTGGTGGTGGTCACGAACTTCCGGAACTCATCGGGCGGTGTCGAGAGCCACCTCCAGGCCCTGCTTCCGCGCCTGGTGGGTCGTGGGGTGATCGTCACGGTCGTGCAGCTCGGTGGTGGCAGCGATCCCTACCTGTGGCAGGGGGTGCGGGTGCTGCCCCTGCGCAGGCACCTGGACGTCGGCGAGGTGGTGGCGGTCCCCTCGCCGTTGGAGTGGGCCCGTGTCGTCCGACTCGTGAGGTCGGGTCGCCTCCTCGGCGGTCCGCCCGTCACCGACGTGGCCACCCACACCCGGTTCTTCCCCATGAGCGCCCTCGGGGTGCTGCTGGCCCGCGACCTGTCGGTGCCGCTGCTCCACACCGAGCACGGCGGGGGTTTCGTCGCCGCCGGCGGTCTCGTCTCGGTGGCGAGCCGACTGGTCGACCTGACCCTCGGGCGGTTCGTCCTCCGCGCGGCGGACGACGTCCTCGCGGTGTCGGCCAGGACGGCCGAGTTCGTCGGGCAGCTCGCCGGCGTAGGCTGCGTGCCCTTCGGCAACGGCCTCGACCTGGCCCGTTGGGTTCCCTCGGCGCAGGAGGGTCCCGCGGAGCGCCCCCGGAGCCTCGTGTATGTCGGACGCCTGGTGGAGGAGAAGGGCTGGCGCACGTTCCTGCGCGTGGTCGAGGCCTGCCGCGAGGCTGGCTGGCAGGGGGAGGCGCACCTGGCGGGGGACGGACCTGATCTCGAGCGGGCCGGACGCGAGGCCACCAGGCTCGGCGGGACGACGGTCCACGGTCGCCTGGACCCGGAGCGGATCCGCCGCCTGCTCCACGGCTCGGTCTACGTCAACCCCAGCACCGCCTCGGAGGGCTTCCAGCTGACCCAGGTGGAGGCGGCGGCCGCCGGTGCCACGGTCGTCGGCTACGAGGTCGGGGTGGCGCGCGAGCTCGCTGCGGCCGTGCCGACGGTCGTCGTCGTCCCGTCCGGGGACGAGCCGGCCCTGACCGCCGAGGTGCTGAGCGCCGTGGATGCGGCGCCCACGGGATCCGCGGCCGACCTGCTCGGGGACTGGGACTGGGACGTCCTGGCGGATCGCTACGCCACCATGCTGCACGGCCACCCCGTGACCTGACCTCCAGTGACCTGACCTCCCGCGCCCCACCCCTCTCGGATCGCCCCGCAGCGCCCCCGATCTCCTTTGATCCCCCCCCGGATCTCCCCCCGACCTTCCCCCGATCTCCCCGACCTACGCAGGAGTGCCCGATGGACATCCAGAACCACTTCTACGGCCACACCGCGGTCCTGGCGCACGCCGCCGGACAACCACGGGTCCGCCACCTCGCCGGCCTCGTGCAGCACGGGTGGGTGGTCACGTCGCCGCTGGTCAGCAACATGGGTCAGTTCCCGTCCGTGGGCCTGCCGGGGGACCGCCGTCGGGTGCTGGTCTGGTCCCACGAGGCTCGGTCCTGGGACCCGGCGGACGAGGCGCGGCCGACCACGGCGATCGGCGCTCCGTGGCTCTACCTGGTCAGGCTCATGCGGGACGCCGGGGTCGAGGCCGACCCGGTGGTCGAGCCCCGGCCGCTGATCATGCCGATGCACGGGACCCACGTGCATCGGGTCGAGTCCGACGCCCGGGCGCTGGCCGACTACTACCTGCAGACCGAGGGGCCGTCCACGATCTGCCTGCACGTCGAGGACCTCAAGGATCCCGAGATGGTCGCGGCCTGGAGCGTCGGCGGCAACCAGGTCGTGTCCGCGGGCGGGCGGTTCGACACGCACTTCATGACCCGCCTCTACCTCGGCATGCAGCGAGCATCCCGCGTCGTGAGCAACCGGGCCGGCACGTCGACCTGGTATGCCGCGAGCCTGGGCCTCCCCTCCTGCGTGCACGGTCCGGAGCCACGGCTGGTGGGGCAGGGGAGCGACGTCGGCGCGAGGATGCGTGAGCTGTGGCCCGAGGTCTACACGCAGTCCCCGGACGTGGACGCGGTGCGCGCCGTGAGCGACCTGGAGCTCGGCGCCGGGCACCTGCGCGATCCCGAGGAGCTGCGGGTCCTCGCCGGGTGGCAGCACCCCCTGTCCCTGCGCCCCGCGTTCGACTACTGGGCGGGCATGCCCCTCGAGAAGGCCGCTGGGGTGGTGCGCGGGCACCTGGGGCGGTCCCGCGCCGCCGACGACGCAACCCCCGGGGAGGGCGTTCCGGTGGCCCCGGCCGCAGCGCCGCCGCACGCCACCCCTCACCCGCTCAGCTTCCTGCGCCACCCGATGAGCCACCTGCCCCGCCGACTCCCGGAGAGCTGGACGCCGACGACGGCGGGCTGGCTGCGTCCGGGACAGGTGGGCTGACGCTCAGCGACGCACCACCCGGCGCACCTGCCACAGCGCGACGAGCCCCAGGCCCGCGGCCACGGGGAGACGGACGAAGGACGTCACGCCACTCGCGGGCAGCCACGCGCCCAGCAGGCACGCGGCCGCGCCATGCAGCACGGGGATGGCGAGCACGCTCTGCCTCCACCGGTCGGCTCGGCCGGCATGGCGCGCGAGGCTCACCAGGGCCCACTGGCAGGCGTAGGTCGCCGGGAACCCGAGGGCGACCGCGCGCAGGTCGAGCCGTCCGGCCAGGTAGGCGACCGTCATGCCCACGGCCAGGGACACGGGGGTGATGATCGCCAGCGCGGTGGTGCGTCCCTGCACGAACAGCAGGTGGGAGTTGGCGAGGTAGCCGATGGCGAGGACCGTGCCGATCCCCGCCAGACCCACGGCCGGCACGAGTGCCAGGGGCTGGTATCGACTGTCCGCGAAGGCCTGGAGCAGCCAGGGCGAGAGGACGCTCACGCCACCGGCGACCGTGGCCGTCAGCATCGCGATGTCGGCGGTGGTGCGCTCGAGGACGGGGACGCGGTCCTGCGGCGTGGCGGCGAACACCACGGGGGCCCAGGAGTTGTTGAGGGCCGAGGTCACAACCCCCGGCGCCACCCCCAGCAGCAGGGCTATCCCGAGCCGACCGGCCGCCGCGTCGTCGTAGAGGCTGGAGGCCACGAACAGCATGCCGCCGTTGGCGCAGTAGAGGGCGACCATGTGGGGCAGCAGGGGAGTCCCCATCCGCAGGGCTCGACGGAGGTCGCCGGGCTCGCGACGGCGCTCGCCACGGCCCGTGAGGACGAGGCCGACCGCGCCGGCCAGGGCGTACCCCACGGCCACGCCGACGACGTAGACCCAGGCCGATCGGAGCCAGAGGAGCGTCGAGGCCAGCCCGATCAACGGTCCGCCGAGGGTGGCGAGGACGCTGACCGTCACGAAGGCGCCCGGGCGGTCCAGGACACGCAGCATCGCCTGCGAGTTCTCCACGGCGACGAAGGCTCCGCCGCCCAGGACGGCCAGCGCCGTGACCAGAGCAGTGCCGCCGACCAGCCCGTGCCACAGGGGACTCGTAACGGCGGCAAGGATCGCCAGGCCGGCGCCCGCGAACGAGGCGCGCAGCAACAGGTCACGAGCCCCCGCGACCCCGCCGCGCGCCAGCATGCCCTGGCGCGTGATGACCGAGGGCATGCCGAGGCTGGCCAGCATCATCACGACCTGGAGGACGACGAGCGCCTTGAGGATCTGGCCGTACTCGCCGACGTCGTCACGAAAGACGCGGGTGAGGGCGGGGGTCACGAGGGTGTTGGCCAGGATCGGTCCCGCCGTCCCGAGCGCATAGATGGCGCCTCGACCGAGGACACCCCGGCTGGCCTCGCTCGCGGCGGATGAGCTCATGCGCCAAGGCAACCACGCCGGCCTGCCGGGCCTCACCTCGGACACGCGACCGGCGGCCGCCGAGCCGACAGGAAGGGGTGAAGTAGGGTGAACCGACACCTGGCAGCACACCTCTTGGGAGTATCGCGTGAACCCAGATCTCGTCGTCGTCGGCGCCGGCCTCTTCGGGCTGACCGTCGCCCAGCAGGTGGCGGAGCGCTTCGACCGCAAGGTCCTGGTCCTCGACCGGCGCCACCACGTGGGGGGCAACGCCTACAGCGAGATCGACCCCGAGACGGGGATCGAGGTGCACAAGTACGGCGCGCACCTGTTCCACACGTCCAACGAGCGGGTGTGGGACTACGTCAACCGGTTCACGTCCTTCACGGGCTACCAGCACCGCGTGTACACCAGCCACGGCGGCGAGGTCTACCCCATGCCGATCAACCTCGGCACGATCAACCAGTTCTTCCGCTCGTCCTACTCGCCGGACGAGGCGCGCGCGCTGATCCGCGAGCAGTCCGCGGAGCTGGGGGACAAGGAGCCCGAGAACTTCGTCGAGAAGGGCGTGTCCCTCATCGGGCGCCCGCTCTACGAGGCCTTCATCGCGCACTACACCGCCAAGCAGTGGCAGACCGACCCCGAGAAGCTGTCGGCCGACATCATCAGCCGGCTGCCCGTGCGGTTCACCTACGACAACCGCTACTTCAACGACACCTACGAGGGCCTGCCGACCCGCGGCTACACCCACTGGCTGCAGACCATGGCCGACCACCCCAACATCGAGGTCCGCCTCGAGACGGACTTCTTCGACGAGGGCCAGGAGCTGTCCCGGGGCAACGTCGTGGGCAACGTGCCGGTCGTCTACACCGGCCCCGTCGACCGTTACTTCGACTACCAGGCGGGCCGCCTCGGCTGGCGGACCATCGACCTGGAGGAGCAGCGCCTCGACGTGGGCGACTTCCAGGGCTGTCCGGTCATGAACTACCCCGACGCCGACGTGCCCTTCACCCGCATCCTGGAGTTCCGGCACTTCCACCCCGAGCGGGACATGGCCAAGGACAAGACGATCATCCACCGCGAGTACTCCCGCTTCGCCGGCGACAGCGACGAGCCCTACTACCCGGTCAACACGCCCGAGGACCGCCAGCAGCTGCTGGCCTACCGCGACCTGGGGCGCGCGGAGCAGGGGGTCCTGTTCGGGGGCCGCCTCGGCACCTACAAGTACTTCGACATGCACATGGCCATCGGCGCCGCGCTGAGCATGGTCGACAACAAGCTCGCCCCGCACTTCGAGCAGGGCGAGGCGCTGGTCAGTGGAGGAGTGGACGCATGAGCGAGGCTGGGACCACCATGGCGACCCGACGTCCGACGCGAGGTCGCCGTCCCGTCGACGACCTGGCCGGTGAGGGGCGCCGCACCGCGATGCGCGTCATCTTCCCGTACGACGGCGACCTGGACACGCTCAACCTCTACATCGACCTGCCGAAGGGTGCCAGCCAGGAGGAGGTCCACCCGGACGACGTCCTGGGTCGGCACAGCGTGCGGGTCCGCCCGGGTCGACGACTGTCGATGGGGTCCTACTTCAACGCCTTCCCGGCGTCCTACTGGCGACGGTGGACGGTGGCGACCGAGACCCGCCTGACGGTCCGCACGCGAGGCGAGGGCGCGGTGATCGTCTACCGCTCCAACGCGCGTGGCAACCAGCAGCGCGTGGACTCCGTGCGCGTGGACAATGAGGCCACGTCCACGTTCGACCTCTCGTTCACGACCTTCGGGGACGGTGGCTGGTACTGGTTCGACCTGGTCTCGGGCACCGACGGCATGGTGCTCGAGGGTGCCGACTGGTCCGTGGCGGAGAACGACCGCCCCTACGGCACCGTCACCCTCGGCGTCACCACCTTCAACCGCTCGGACTACTGCGTCCGCAACATCGGCGTCGTCGCCGAGGACGACGACCTGCGCGCCGTCCTCGACGAGCTGATCATCGTCGACCAGGGCAACAAGCTGGTCGAGGACGAGCCCGACTTCCCGGGCCTCGCCGAGCGCATGGGCGAGCAGCTGCGCGTCATCCGGCAGGACAACCTCGGTGGGTCCGGCGGTTTCGCCCGCAACCAGTACGAAGCCGCGGTGGGCGGCAAGAGCGACTACGTCGTCATGCTCGACGACGACATCCAGCTCGAGCCCGAGTCGATCATCCGCATCACGACCTTCGCCGACCTGTGCCGCAAGCCCACCCTGGTGGGTGGCCACATGTTCGACCTGCTCAACAAGTCGGTCCTGCACACCTTCGGCGAGATCGTGGACCCCTACCGCTGGCAGCCCACGCTGCCGGGGCCCGACCAGTACCTCGGCCACGACTTCGCGCGCACCCCGCTGCGCAAGACGCCGTGGATGCACCAGCGCGTCGACGTCGACTACAACGGCTGGTGGATGTGCCTCATCCCCACCCAGGTCATCCGCGAGATCGGGCTGTCCCTGCCCGTCTTCATCAAGTGGGACGACGCCGAGTACGGCCTGCGCGCCAAGGCGGCGGGCTACCACACGGTCTCGCTGCCGGGGGCGGCCTGCTGGCACGTCTCCTGGATCGACAAGGACGACCTGGTGGGGTGGCAGGCCTATTTCCACACCCGCAACCGCCTCATCTCCGGGCTCCTGCACAGCCCCTATCCCTACGGCGGCGAGCTGGTTCGGCGGGCCGAGATGGACGACGTCAAGCACCTCGTGTCCATGCAGTACTACACGGTCGAGGGGCGCCTCCAGGCGCAGCGCGACCTGCTCGCGGGACCGGACGCCCTCCACGACATCCTCCCCAAGAGGCTGCCCGAGCTGCGAGCCCGTATGACGGCGCACGACGACAGCGTGCTGCGCCCCGAGGTGGACGAGTTCCCTCAGGTCAGGTCGCCCAAGCCGCGTCGCCCGCGCAAGTGGAAGACCCCGCCGGTCGGACGACTCGTGCTCGAGGGCGGCAAGGCCCTGGCGCGCCAGGTCCTGCCATTGCGCGAGGGCGCCGAGGAGCACCCCCAGACGCTGATCGCCCACAAGGACAACAAGTGGTGGAACGTCGCCCAGTACGACAGCGCGTTGGTCACCAACGCCGAGGGCACCGGGATCGCGTGGTACCGGCGCAAGCCCGAGCTGGTGCGCTCCATGCTGCGGGAGTCGGCCACCAACCACGCCCGCATCCTCGCCGAGTTCCCTCGGCTGCGTAAGGAGTACCAGGAGGCGCTGCCGCGCATCACGTCCTTCGAGGCGTGGGAGCGGACCTTCGGCATCGAGCCGCGAGACCGCGGCACCGAGCAGTAGGGACGAGCAGCGCTCCGTGGACAACCCCTCGTCGATCACCGCTCAACCCTTCCGGGAGCCCGGCCACAGCGCTGGGCTCCTGGAGATCCCGAAGTGGCGGTTCCTGCTCCGGCTCCTCGTCCGCAAGGAGCTCCGCGTGCGCTACCGCGGCTCGGCGCTCGGGCTGCTGTGGAGCTATGTCAAGCCGGCCGTGCAGATCGTGGTGTTCTACCTCGCGCTCGGCAAGTTCCTCCGGCTGGAGGAGTCGATCCCGAACTACGTGATCTACATGTTCGGCGGGATCGTCATGGTCAACTTCTTCAACGAGGTCTTCGGCAACACCACGAAGTCCATCGTCTGGAACGCCGACCTGGTCAAGAAGATCTACCTGCCGCGTGAGCTGTTCCCGGTCGCGAGCGTGTGGGTGGCCTTCGTGCACTTCGTCCCGCAGCTGGTGGTGCTGCTGGTCGGGGCGCTGATCGCCGGGTGGCGTCCGGGGCCGCTCAACCTGCTGGCCGGTCTGGGGTGCGTGACCATCGTCGGTGTCCTCGCGCTCGGGATGGGCCTGCTGTTCGGGTCGATGAACGTCCTGTTCCGTGACGCCGAGAACTTCGTCGACCTGATCGTCATGGTCGCCACGTGGCTGTCTCCGGTGCTCTACACCTGGCAGAAGGTGCACGACGAGGTCCCGGGGTGGGCGTGGACGATCTACCAGGCCAACCCCCTCACGGCTGCGGTCGAGCTGGCGCACTACGCCTTCTGGATCCCCACGTCCGGCGTCGTGCCCGCCGGGCAGGATGCCGCCGCGCTGATGCCTCCCCACTGGGTGTGGTGGAGCGTGCTCGGCCTGGCCCTGTCGTCCTTCGTCCTGCTGCTCGGTCAGCTCGTCTTCCGCCGGCTCGAGGGCCGCTTCGCCCAGGAGCTGTGATCGTGACCGACACCCGTGCCGACCTGACCGTGGTCCGCGTCGACCACGTCGACAAGAGGTTCACCCTGCGCCACTCCCACTCCCTCAAGGAGTGGGCCATGTGGACCGTGCGGGGCCGCCAGGGCGAGCTGTCCGAGACCTTCCTGGCGCTCGAGGACATCACCCTCCAGATCGAGCGCGGCGAGTCCGTCGGGCTCTTGGGCTTCAACGGTTCCGGCAAGTCCACGCTGCTCAAGCTGCTGTCGGGCGTCATGCTGCCCGACCGGGGCACCGTCGGGATCCGAGGTCGGATCGCCGGGCTGATCGAGGTGGGCGCGGGCTTCCACCCTGATCTCACCGGCCGCGAGAACGTCTATCTCAACGGCTCGATCCTCGGCATGTCGGAGGCGGAGATCGACGCCAAGTTCGACGCCATCGTGGCGTTCAGCGAGATCGAGAAGTTCATCGACACGGAGGTGAAGTTCTACTCCTCCGGCATGTTCCTGCGCCTGGCGTTCGCGGTCGCCGCTCACTCGGAGCCCGACATCTTCCTCATCGACGAGATCCTCGCGGTGGGCGACGAGCCCTTCCAGCGCAAGTGCCTCGAGCGGGTCTCCGAGCTCAAGGCCCAGGGACAGACCCTGGTGGTCGTGACCCACGACCTCGACATGGTGCAGCGCGTCTGTGACCGGGGGGTCGTCCTGGAGCGCGGCCACGTGGTGCACGACGGGACGATCGTCAGCGCCGTCGAGCACCTCCGCGGGGGCGCGCGATGACGTGGGTCCCCGTCCTGCCGGCGCTGCTGGTCGCTGCTCTGCTGCTGACCGTTCCGGGGTTGCTCGTCGGGCTGGCGCTCGGCCTACGGAACGAGCCGTCGCTGGGCGCCGCGCCGCTCCTGTCCGTCGCGACCGTCGCGCTCGCCATCCCGCTGTCCTCGGTACTCGGCATGGAGTGGGGGCTGCTGCCCATCGCGGCGACCACGGCGGCGCTGGTGCTGGGAGGCCTGCTGTGCTGGTGGCTCGCACGCAGGTTCCTGTCGGCCACGGCTGTGGCAGCCCGCCGCGACCCGCGGTGGGCGCGCCTCGACCTCCTGACCTTCTCGATCACGGTGGTGGCGGGAGCCGCATGGGTCGGGGCTGTGTGCATCCACACCATCGGAGACGTGGCGACCGTCCAGCAGACGTTCGATGGTGTCTTCCATGTCAACGCCATCGCGCGGGTCGCCGAGACGGGCTCGGCATCGCCCGGCACCGTCTCCGCCACGTCCAACACGACTGGCGCCGCTCCGTTCTACCCCCCGTTGTTCCATGCGCTGGGTGGTCTGCTGGTGGCCTGGCTCGGCCTCACTCCCGTGGTCGCCGCCAACGTGCTCGCAGTGGTCGTGGCCGCCGTGGTCTGGGTGCTGTCGATCGCGCTCCTGGGGCACGTGGTCCTCGCCCGACGACGTCTCGGGGTGGCAGCCTGCGTGCTCGCGGCCTGCGCCATGCCCGTGTTCCCCTACCTGCTCATGTCCTTCGGGGTTCTCTGGCCGAATCTGCTGAGCGTGGCCGTGCTTCCCACGGTCCTGGCCTTCGTGGTCGTGGTGCTGGGGGAGTCGGAGGTACCGACGATTCCCTGGGCCACCTCCCTCGTGGGGGGTGTCCTCAGCCTGGCGGGTCTCTACTACGCACACCCGGGCGGGGTGTTCGCCGCCGTCGCGCTCGCCCTCCCCGTGCTCGCCTCGTCGCTCGTGTCCGTCGGCGCGACCGTATGGCGCCGCCGACCGCTCGGTCCGTTCTGGGCGGTCCTGGGTGGGGTCCTGGTCGTCGTCGGCCTTCGCGTGGCCTGGAACCTCGTGCTCTCGGTGCCGCAGGTGCAGAGCACCATGAAGTTCGACTGGCGGGCGACGATGACCATGGCTCAGGCGTTCGGCAACGCACTGGCGCTGGCGACGCCTCTGTCACCCGCCTCGTGGTTGCTCGCATGGCTCGTCGTCGGGGGAGCGGCCCTGGCGATCCGGCATCGCCATCAGCGCTGGCTCGTCCTCGCCCACGCCGTCGTCGTGTACCTGTACATGCTCGCAGCGGGCAGCGACGAGCAGACGTCCCAGGAGCTGACCGGCTTCTGGTACAACGACCAGTACCGTCTGGCGGCGTTGCTGCCCATCACGGGTGCGCCACTCGCCGGCCTCGCGCTCGTGCGGTGTCGTGATCTTCTGCTGCGAGCGCTGTCCCTCTGGCGCCATACGCGGGGCTCGCACCAGGAGTCCTCGGACCCGGGTCGACGCGGCCCGGACATCCTGCGCTGGGGAGCTGCTGGTGCCGTTCTTGCGGTCGTGGTGCTGCTGCTGCCTGGCCAGTGGCGCCTGGTCGGCCCGGCCTATGTCCTCCGGGGTGGCTACTACCCAGGCTCTGACGCATCGGAGCTGATCGACCAGCCCGAGCGGCAGCTCTATGCCCGGCTGCTGGCGCCCGCGCCGGGGGACGAGGCGCTGGTGATCGGCGACCCGTGGACCGGTGGGGCGCTGGCCGGCCCGATCAGTGGCAGGGAGGGCGTCTACGGCCACATGATCAACCGCATGGACCCTGACCGCGAGCTGCTGAGCACCAGGTTCCGGGAGCTGGCGACGGATCGGGCGGTGTGCGCGGCGGTCCGCAGGCTCGGCATCGGCTACGCCGTGGAGGACACCCGGCACTTCAGGCCCGATGACCCGCGGACCCGGACCTACCCCGGCATCGACGGGCTTGCCGGCCGTCCCGGGCTGCAGCTGCTCGGGCGCGAGGGCACCGTGTCCGTCTACCGCGTCCTGCCCTGCCAGACCTAGGACGAGGGGCACGCAGCGGGGGTCGGCCAC
>NZ_DKGR01000018.1:75437-107114 GCF_002453335.1 Arsenicicoccus sp. UBA6765 | reverse complement strand
GTGGCCGACCCCCGCTGCGTGCTGATGCTGCTCAGGCGCGCCAGGTGGCCCCGGTGGCGCTGTCGAACTTGACGGTGCCACCCTGGAACGTCTGCGCCCAGCCGCCGGAGATGGGGCGCATGGTGCTGACCGGGGCTCCGAGGCGGCTCCACATGCCGCCGTTCCTGACCCAGTAGTTGCGGATGGCGCCCTCGGTCCAGGTGCTCACGCCGCTACGGCTGTGGGTCATCGTCTTGCCCTTGGAGAGCTCGACGTACCACCCGCCGGGACCGGCGATCTCGTCGGTCCAGGGGTAGCCGCCCCAGTTCACCCCGCCGCGCGAGATCCAGCCGTGGTTGAGGCCGGGTCCGATGACCTTGGTGCCGTAGGGGCCGTTGTAGATGTTGACGTTGGACGTGAAGGTCGTGCGCTGCAGGCCGCTCGCGACCGTGCTCTCACCCACCGACACGCGGCCCCACTTGCCCGAGCCGCCGGTGGCGACATACCGCTTGTAGATCGGGCTGTTGAAGCCCGATCCGTTCCAGCCGGCGAGGGCGGCGGCGCCGGCGCGCAGCTCGTCCAAGCGCGGGTAGAGGTAGCGGCCGGGGCACGCGGTGTTGCTGGACTCGCGGTGCGCGGCGATGTTCTTGGCGTAGTAGGCGCTGCCCTTGGCGTACCTGGACGTGGTGCCGTTGTACTCGGAGTACAGCGTCGTGCTGCCGTACGGCGCGATGTAGAACTGCGAGAGGCGCATGGCGATGCCCTGCTTGAGCGCCGACATGCCGGCCTCGGGGACCCGGGTGGTGTCGTAGTTGCCGAGGATCGAGATGCCGAAGGTGTAGTTGTTGAACGAGTCGGCGTGGGCGCCCTTGACGGGGCGGCTCAGTCCGCCGAAGCGGCCCTCGAACTTCTGGCCGTACTTGTCGACGATCATGTTGTAGGCCACGTCGCACCAGCCCAGGCCGCCGGTGTCGTAGGCGTAGATGCCGCGGATGATCGACGCCGACTGCGCCTTGGTGTAGCTGTTCTGCCCCGCGGTGTGGTGCACCACGACGACCTTGGACGTCTCGCGGACCGAGGGCACGCAGCCCTTGCGCAGAGACTCGTTGGCGCCCCAGCCGGCTCGGGAGATCACGGACGGCACGTATGCCGCGTTCGCGGCACCCGCCACGGCGGTGGGGGTGAGCTGCGCGTCCGCCGCCGTCTCGCGGGAGGTGACGGCCGCGAGGGACGCGGTCTTGAGCAGGTCCTTGGCCGGCGCGGCGACGCGCACCTGGACCCGGGTGGCGCCATCGACCCAGATGGGCTCGGTGCCGTACTTCGTGACCTTGCCCGTCGTCTGCTCCTTGACGGCGTCGATGGCCAGCTCCTGCCACTCCTGCCAGCCCTTGGCGGTCTGGGCACGGACGGCGACGGTGGCCTTGGCCGCCATGGTGGTGGTGCCCGGCCAGGTGACGCCGACCAGGTTGCCGGTGGCGGGGAGGTCCACGACCGTGTCGGTGGTGGCTCCGGCCTCGAGCGTGGGGTCGACGGTGCCCTTGCCCGGGGTGGCGACCGGCTTGCCCGCGGCATCCTTGGGCAGCGAGGCGTCCTGGACGACCTTGGTCTGGGGCCCGGCCTGCTGGACCGTGGTGCGGACCTTGTCGGCGAGGGCGTGCTTCTTGACGTCCGGGGTGATCGGGCCGTTCTTGGCCGGCACCGCGGAGGGGACCGGAGCCTGCACGGCGACGGACGGCAGGGCGACGAAGCCGAAGCTCAGGCCGAGGGTGGCGGAGAGCAGCGTGGTGCCCTTGACGAGGGAGGTGCGGGAGGTCTTCACGAGGGGGTCTCCAGGGTGTCGAGACGGACGGGTCACAGGGAGCTGACGGGCTTGAAGTAGGTGGAGCGCAGGGCGGTGCCGCCGACGACGCTGCGCAGGCGCTCGCCGGAGACGTCGACGGAGCCGCGGGTGCCCTGCAGCCGGACCGTGAGGACGCGACCGCCCCACAGGCCCTTGCCGTCTCGCGCGAGCACGGTCATCCGCTGGAAGGACCCGATGGCGGGGTAGGCCCGCTCGAGCTTGCTCACGGGGACGGAGACGCCCCAGGTGTTGGTGGTGGGGGCGAGGCCGGTCTCGTAGGGGTCGGCCTGGGCGGGCAGGTAGGCCACGTTGCCGTACACCGTCTGGCCACCGTTGGAGGATCCGAACTCGGTGTGGGCGGGGAGGCCGGCCCGGGTGAGGATGATGCCCTTGCTGGCCGCGACGGCGGTGCGCGAGTTGGTGGTCTCGCTGGTGATCCCGCCGAACACCTGGCACGCGGCGGTGTCGCAGATGTCGTAGGTCGAGGTGCGGGGCTTGCGCAGCCAGCTCGCGGCGTAGGAGCGGGCCGCGACGGACTGCGCGGCGAGCGCCTGCACCGGCCAGCTGCCGGGGCTCTCGAAGGGCACGACCTGGCGCACGTAGCTCTCGAGGGTGGTCGTGACGACGGGGGAGATGGTCGTGCCGGAGCGGATGCCCGTGAGGCTGCCGAGGTAGGTCGCGACCGGCGCGCCGGTGGAGCCGACCGCGGTGACGGTGCCGTCCGTCGCCCGGATCGTCCACCGGCCGGAGGAGGTCGACCGCAGGGCCTTGCGCTGGCCGGCGGAGGTCGTGAACCACAGGGTCGCGGTCGTCGTGGTGCCCCCTGACGCAGGGCGGTCGACCTGCCAGGACCGCACGGGGACCGTGCCGTCGACCAGGGACAGGCGCACGACCTGGCCGCGGCCGTCGTCGGCGACCAGTCCGGGCTCGGCAGCGACGCGGGCGGCGTTGCCGAGGCGACCGGCCACGCCCACGCGGATGCTGGGGTCGGCCAGCCGGGTCTGCGTGGCGCCCGGGTAGTAGTGGCTGACGATCTGCTGCCACGAACGGCCCTGCCTGGCGGCGTTCATGGCGCCGTACTGGGACATGCCACGGCCGTGGCCGAAGCCCCGGCCGGTGATCTCCAGGGTGCCGTCGGCGGGCCGGCTGTAGGACTCGGCCGCGGACGCAGGAGCGCCCGAGCCGGCGATGACGGCGGCGGACACGGCGGCGACGGCGGCGGCGCGTCGCGACGTAGGTGTGATGCGCATGGGTCTCCCAGGTCCTGGGCGGGGGCTGGCCCAGGACTCTTCTCGAGCGGTGTCGAGCTGGATGGCTAGTTCGCCCCAGAACGATCAAATCACGGAGTGTGACCGTCTCGTTACTGTCCGTATGTGATCACAGGTAGACGTCATCGCGGAACCTTTGACGCCGATGTCGCCCTTTTTGGACTAATTACACGCGTGTGTCTTGTGAGGTTGATGGGGCACTTGTGACAGTTGGGGCGTGTTCAGGCTCCCCCCACCACGCACCCTGGCCCGATCGGGCAAACGCGGCATGAGCGCCGGTGACTAGCCCGTCGACGGGCGGGTGACTACCTCGCTAACACCCGCAGGTCGCCGCCCCGGCGACCGCTCAGGCCGGTCCTCGCACGAGCTCGGCGCGCTCGGCCTCGACGATCCCGTCGATCCCGTCGATCCCGGCGACCCCGGCGAGACCGTCACCGGCAACGCCGGGGTCGCCGGGGCCGCCGGAGCCGGGCGCCCCCGTGCGGACCAGCACGAGGCTGCCGTCGCCGGACCACCCGCGGACCATCCGGTCGAGCGCGTCCTCGAGGTCGGCCGTATGACGGTCCGCCTCCTCGCCCACCACCAGGCAGGTGCGGCGGTCGTCGGCTCGCAGCGGGTCGTCATACAGCCTGGTCCCGTCGCTCCGGCGCCAGGCGACGGCGCCGGGCCCGGGAGAGTCGAGGGCGTCGAACCGGTCCCCGTAGGTCGCGAGCTCGCGGGCCTCGTCCATCACCCCGGCGGGCACGGGGCCGGGGTGGGACCGGGCCAGGCCGGCGAGCGTGACGAGCGCGGCCTCGCCCGGCGCCTCGGCCGCGAGCGTCGGGTCGTCGGTGACGAGCAGGTCGGCCTCGAGCGCCCCGGCCCCCGTCACCAGCGTCGCCCCGGCCCACCAGGTCGCCAGCGCCCAGTAGCCCGCCCGCCAGTGCGCGGGCAGGGCCAGGCCGACGGTGCTGCCGGGCTCGAGGGACCACTCGTCCTGCAGCGCGTTGCCGGCCTTGCTGGCCCAGGTGAGCAGCACCCGCCCGCTCAGCTCGATCCGCTCGCCGTGCGTCGCGCCCCCCGTGCGGTCGTAGCACGTGATCGCCGGCTGGCTGACGTCGCGGGACTGCAGGGCGGGGAGGAGCTCGCGCAGGGTCGGCATCGGCCCAGCCTAGCGACCGGACCTACTAGGCTGGCGAGAGCCGATCTCGAGGATGACGGAGGACCACGGATGGCGCTGGGCCAGGTGGCGAGGACGCTGGGGCGGGTCGCGGGCGTCACCGCCGGGGCGGCGATCGCCACGGACGCCGCTCGGCGGCTGCACGCGAGCTCGCGCTGGGGCGTGCGGGCGCGGCTCGGCGCGGCCGGCGACCTGCCTGAGTGGGTGCTGCCGACCGACGTGCTGGCGTCCTACGCCGAGGCCGAGGAGCACCGCGAGGCGGCCGACGACCTGGGGCTCCCGATGGTCCTCGACGAGGTCAACGCGTGGGCGGCGATGGGTGCCCTCGCCGCGCTGCTGCGCCTCGTCGACGACGGCACGCACCGCAGCCAGGTCGTCGATCTCGGAGGTCGCTGGTCGCCGCTGTCGCGGTGGTGCCGGGCGCTGGGTTTCGCCGTCTCGCGCGAGGTCCCGCACGAGCGGGGGAGCGTCGACCTGCTGGCCCGCCTGCACCCGGCCGGCGCGGTGGCGGACGACGTCGACGCCGTGCTCGAGCTGGCCGGGGTCGTGCTGCGACCGGGTGGGGTCGTCGTGGTGACCGTGCCCGTCGGCGACGCGGACGCCGAGGGAGCCCTGGGGCGAGCCGACCTGCGGGCCCTCGAGGCCCGCGCCGACGGGTGGGGGCTGCGACTCGTCGGCGACCTCGACGGCGAGGTGGGGCGGCGCCTCACCGCCGCCGTCCGTGGCGCGCGCGACGACGAGCAGGTGCGCACCGACGGCAGCGCCTACGCCCTGGCCCGGCTGACGCTGCGGCGACGCTGAGTGCGCCGGATCCGGCTCGACCGCCCGCTGGACCTCCGGTCGACCCTGGCCGCCCTCCAGCGGGGAGGCGGTGACCCGACCGGACGTCGCACGGCCACGGGTGGGTGGTGGCGGGCGATGCGCACCCCCGACGGCCCGGTGACGATCCACCTCGAGCGCCAGGCCGACGAGGTGGTGGGTGAGGCCTGGGGCCCGGGGGCCGAGTGGTCCCTGGAGCATCTGCCGGGGCTGGTCGGGGAGCAGGACGACGCGACCGGGCTGGTGCCCGTCCACGACGTGGTGCGCGACGCCCACCGCCGCCACCCGGGCTTCCGGATCGCGCGGACCGGCCTCGTCGTCGAGGCCTTGGTCCCGGCCGTCATCGAGCAGAAGGTCACGGGTCAGGAGGCCTTCGGCGGCTATCGCCGCCTCGTGCGGACGTATGGCGAGCCGGCACCAGGCCCCGGTGAGGGTCTCGGCCTGATGGTCGCCCCGTCGGTGCAGGTGTGGCGCCAGGTGCCGTCCTGGGCGTGGCTGCAGGCCGGCGTCGACGGGGCTCGCTCGGCGACCGTCCAGCGGGCGCTGGCGGTGGCTCCGCGCCTGGAGGAGTGCGTCGACCTCGACCCGCGCGAGGCCCACCGGCGGCTCCGCGCCATACCGGGGATCGGGGTGTGGACGGCCGCCGAGGTGCGGCAGCGGGCCCTCGGCGACGCCGACGCGGTGAGCTTCGGCGACTACCACGTGGCGCGCAACGTCGGGTGGGCGCTGGCCGGCCGCGAGACCGACGACCACGGCATGGCGGAGCTGCTCGAGCCCTATCGGGGGCACCGGTTCCGCGTCACGCGGCTGCTCGAGCTGAGCGGCCAGGTGCGCCCGCGCCGCGGCCCGCGCATGGCGCCGCGCACCCACCTGCCCCGCACCTACCTCAGGTAGTCACGTCCGCCCGACTTGGCACGCCAGGCGGATGTGACCACCTGAGGTAGGCACATCTCCGCCCGACTTCGCCCCCCCGTCACCGCGCCCGAGGTCAGGTGGCGATGCGCAGCAGCGTCGCTCGCGCCGACGTCGGGTACCGCACGTAGCCCAGGTAGACCCGGCTCGGCTCCAGGCCCTGCCACACCAGCCAGGGCGTGGCGGTCGCGCCGCTGGTCAGCAGCGACGTGCGCGGGTTGACCGTGAACATCGCGTCGCGGCCGCTCTGCACCGCAAAGCTCTCGAGCGTGAACGAGGCGGTCCCGGTGACGGCATACCCCTGCACGACGAACCGGTAGGTCCCGGCCGCCGGGCTGCCGACGTCCAGCGTCTCGTCGCCCGACTCGGTCTCCGCGGCCCCGACCGTGGTCCAGGTGCTGCCGTCCAGCCGCTGGAGGTAGAGGTCCAGGTCGTCGGCGCCGTTCGCGGCGACGAGGTCTCCCCGCAGCAGGGGCGACCCGGCAGCCACCGTCAGGGACGGGGTGGCCCACGTGCCGCCCTGGCTCACCGTGCCCGGGTCACGGCGTCCGGCCGCCAGCCCCGTCACGGGCGTGAACCGGCCGGACGTGGGGCTCGCCACCCGGATGGGTCGGCGACCGGAGCGTCCGGTCGCCGACAGCTCTCCCGGCTGGGAGAACCCGGACCGCGACACGATCGGCAGGTGCAGCGTCGAGCCACCGGCGGTGGGCGTCAGCATGACCCGCCCCTTGGCCCAGGCGCCGTTGGTCGCGGTCGACGGTCGCAGGACCAGCGACAGCGTGACGGGCGACCCTGCGGTGGCGGTGATGCTGGCGGGCGTGGTCACGACATACCCCGGGAGGGAGGCGCGGACCGACCAGGTGCCGCTGCGGGTCGCGGTGAACCGCCGCGTCACCCGCACGTCACCGCCCTGCAGCGGCACGGCGATCGAGGCGAGGTTGAGGTCGGTGGGGTCGAGCGGCGTCCGGCCGGTGTCGACGCCCTGGCCCTGCGCGAACCTCGCCATGTCCTCCGGCGTCGCGTCGAGCAGCAGGCCCGGGTCGAGGGCGGCGGCCGGGGCGACATACCCCGCCCCCTGGGCGAACGGGTCGGTCGTGGTCGTGTCGACGCTGGTCATCATGAGCGCGGACCGTATGGCGCTCGGCGTCCACGCTGCTTCCCGCGCATGGCGCGCCTCGAGCAGCGCGGTCAGGCCGGCGACGTGGGGGCTCGCCATGGACGTGCCCGACATGTTCTCGTAGACCGAGGGCGCGGTGGTCGACCAGCCGGCCCGCCACGGGACCGACCCGGCCACGATGCCGACGCCGGGCGCGGCCAGGTCGGGCTTGATGATGCCCGAGCCCGACGCCGACGTCGGGCCGCGACCCGAGAAGTCCGCCACCGCCATCGGCGAGGTGTGGCTGGCGGCGGCCACGGTCGTCACCCACGGCGCGACATGGTCCACGGTGCCGGCCCTGGGCCCGTCGTTGCTCCCGGCCGCCACGACGGCGACGCCCGCCGCGTCGGCGCGCTGGAAGGCCAGCGACACGGGATCGGTCACACGGTCCGAGGACCCCGAGATCGAGTAGTTGAGCACGTCCACCCCGTCGAGCACGGCCTGGTCGACGGCGGCCACGACGGAGTCGTCGAGGCAGTAGTTGTCGTTGATCCCGTCGCGGTCCTGGTCGACGCCGTCGAAGTCCCAGCACACCTTGTAGGCCGCGACGGGGGCACCGGGCGCGATCCCTGCGCTGCGACCCCAGGCCCCGCCCATGTCGACCTCGCGACCGGCGGCGGTCGAGGCCGTGTGGGTGCCGTGACCGTCGTTGTCGCGGGGGGACCAGTAGTCCGGGTTGCCGGCGCTCGGGGACGTCTTGCGCCAGTCCGGGTCGCCGGTCGGGAAGGCGCGGGCGGACACGAGCTTCTGGTTGCACAGGGCCGAGGTCCAGACCTCGACCGGGTTGCTGCCCACCGCGCCCGTGCAGCTCCCGCGGAAGGTCCCGCCGTCGGCCTTGGTCAGCGTCGTCGTGGCCCCGCGGTCCACGCTGTATGCCGATCCCACCGTGCTCGTGGTCGCCGTCCCGAGCGCCGGTCCCGTGAAGCTGGCGTTCTCGGGCCACACCCCCGTGTCGAGCACGCCGACGACGACGCCCCGGCCGGCCGTCGCGGCGCTCGTCGGGGGAGTGGACCCGGCGCCGACCCGGGCCCACACGCCGGACGTGCCCGTCAGGCCGAGCGCGTCAGGGGTCTGGTAGACGGTGGGGCGCCGGCGCTGCACGGGATCGACGGCGGCGACCTCGGGGTCCGACCGCAGGGCGGCGACCTGCCCGGCGTCCAGGCGGGCGCTGAACCCGTTGGTGGCCACGGTGAACTGCCGCTCGATCGCGACCGAGCGGCGGGCGGCCACGGCGCGCTGCGTCGTCTCGAGGCTCGCGCGGTGGTCGCGGACGGCGGCGCTCGTCGACTGGAAGCGGCCGCCCTTCGGTGCCTTGGTCCGGGGTGCCACGGCGGCCGGGGGTGCCTTGAGCGTGACGATGAAGTGGCCCCTCGCGGTGCTCTTGGCGGGGCCCGTGGCCCTCGTGGGCGCCGTGCCCTGCGCGGTCGCGGTGGGCGTGGCGGACGGGCTCGCCGCCGACGGGTTCGTGGCCGACGTGCTCGCGGCCGCCGCGGGGGCGGTGACCAGCAGGGCGAGGGCGCCGGCGGCGACGATGCGCGACCGTCGGGCCAGGGGGAGGGGGACCGGCATGGGGTGGCTCCATTCACCAGAGGATCAACTACGCAGAGTAGTAGTTGATTACCCTCGGTGTCTGGATGGCGTGAAAGCCCCGGTGCGTCGAGACCGAGCACGGCGAAGGCCCGGTCCATCAGGACCGGGCCTTCGCGTCGGGCGCCCCCAGTAGGATTCGAACCTACGCACCCGCCTCCGGAGGGCGGTGCTCTATCCCCTGAGCTATGGGGGCCCAGCAGCACGATCGAGGGGCGACGCGCCATGGCGCAGCGACCGGTTCGTGCGAAGGTCGACCATACCAGCCTAGGCTCGCAAACATGGAATGGGACCAGGGCGACGGCGAGCGGCTGGGGACGGTGCTCGTCTGCGACGACGCCGACCAGATCCGGACGCTGATCCGGCTCAACCTCGAGCTCGACGGCTACGACGTGATCGAGGCCGGTGACGGGGTCGAGGCCCTGGAGATCCTCCGCGACCCGGACATGCCCCGGCCGGACGTGATCACGGTCGACGCGCTCATGCCGCGCCGCGACGGGTGGTGGATGGTCGGGATGATCCGGGCCGATCCGGCGCTCGAGGACATCCCGATCGTCATGGTCACGGCCTCGGTGCAGCCGCACCACCGCGTCCAGGCCGAGCAGGCCGAGGTCGACGGGTTCATCGCCAAGCCCTTCGAGCCGGACGAGCTGCTGGCGATGGTGGGGATCCTCGCCGCGAGCGGGCGCGCGTGAGCGGGAGCCCGGCTCACGGGTCGAGCTTCGTCCTCTCCCAGCAGATCTCGTATGCCGCCGCGCGCGCCGGCCACGACATCGACCCCCACGACGTGCCGCTCGAGCCGTCCCGTGGCGGCCGCCCGGGCACACCGGCGCGCCGCCCGGACACACCGGCGCGCCACACGGACACACCGGCGCGCCACACGGACACACCCGCCCGCCACCCTGACACACCCGCCCGCCACCCTGACTGGATCTCCTCGCTGCCCCTGCGCCTCGCCGCGGGCGACCCCGACGCCGCCGCCCACCACGCGACCCGCCTCGTCGAGGCCCTCGCCCCGGCCGTCGACGCCGACGTGATGCCGCGCGGGCTGCTCGGCATACGGCTGGACGACCCCGCCCTGGTGACCCTGGCGCTCGATCTGCCGCGCGGGTGGGCGGACCGCGCACCCGGCCCCGCCGCCTCCACCCAGCCGGCCACAACCCAGCCGGCCACGACCCGGCGGACCGCCGCGCGCACCCCGACGAACCCCCGGTATGCCGCCCAGCTCGCCCACTCCCGGCTGTGCCGCCTGGCGGAGCAGCCGCCCGGCGAGCGGCTCCCGCCCCACGACGTCCTCGTCCGCCTCGTCGACGCCTGGCGCGTGCGCGACCGGCTCGCGGCGGACGGCCGGGTGCACCACCTGACGGACTGGCTCGCGGCCTACGGCGCGTCTGTGCTGGTCTGGACCCGAGAACCCCGCCCGCGCGACCTCGACCACCGGGTCGTCGTCGCGGCCCGGGACGCCCTGGCCGACGGCCTGCGCGCGTCCGGGGCCACCCCTCTCGAAAGGTTGTGACCATGCACGCGCACGAGGCCGGTGCCCTGCACGCCGACGGCTACTCCGCCGCTCCCGAGTGGCTCCCGTGGCCCAGCGACGTCAACGAGCTCGAGCCCGGCCTGTGGGCGCGCAACGTCACCAAGGACGCGGCGGGCGAGCTGGCGGTCGCGGGCGTGCCCGTCTCCCGGATCCGGGACGAGTTCGGCACGGCCGCCTATGTCATCGACGAGGACGACTTCCGCACGCGGGCCAGGGATTTCAAGCAGGCGTATGCCGCGGCCTTCGCCGACCCGGGGCTGGGCGGCGGCGCCGACGTCTACTACGCGGGCAAGGCCTTCCTGTGCACCGCGGTCGCGTCCTGGATCCGCGACGAGGGGCTCTGCCTCGACGTGTGCACCGGCGGCGAGCTGGCCGTGGCCCTGCGCGCGGGCCTGCCGGGGGAGCGGATCGGTTTCCACGGCAACAACAAGACGGTCGGCGAGATCGAGGCGGCGGTGGACGCCGGCGTCGGGCGGATCATCGTCGACAGCCATGCCGAGATCGACCGCGTCGCCGCCGTCGCCCGCTCCCGCGGCGTCGAGGTCGGGGTCATGGTCCGCGTGACCGCCGGTGTCGAGGCGCACACCCACGAGTTCATCGCGACCTCTCACGAGGACCAGAAGTTCGGCTTCTCGCTGGCCGGGGGAGCAGCCTTCGCGGCGTGCGAGCGCATCGTCGCCCGCCCCGGTCTGCGCCTGCTCGGGCTGCACAGCCACATCGGCTCGCAGATCTTCGAGACCAGCGGGTTCGAGCTGTCGGCGCGGCGCGTCCTGCAGCTGCACGCGCGCGTCCGCGACGAGCTGGGCGTCGCCATGCCCGAGCTCGACCTCGGTGGCGGCTACGGCATCGCCTACACCACGCAGCACACCCCGCTCCCGCCCGCCGAGCTCGCGCAGCAGATGGCCGAGATCGTCCGTCGCGAGGTGACCTCCCTGGGCATCGACGCCCCGCGCGTCTCCATCGAGCCCGGCCGCGCCATCGCCGGTCCGTCGACCTTCACCCTCTACGAGGTCGGCACGGTCAAGCCGGTCCAGGTCGACCGCGGCGCCACCCGCCTCTACGTCTCGGTCGACGGCGGCATGAGTGACAACATCCGCACCGCGCTCTACGGCGCCGACTACTCCTGCACCATGGCCAACCGCCGCAGCGACGCCGCCCCCGTCATCTCCCGTGTCGTGGGCCGCCACTGCGAGAGCGGCGACGTGGTCGTGCGCGACGAGTACCTCCCGTCCGACGTCATCCCCGGCGACCTCATCGCCGTGCCGGGGACCGGCGCCTACTGCCGCGCGATGGCCAGCCAGTACAACCACACCCCGCGCCCGCCCGTCGTGGCGGTGCGCGACGGCGTGGCCCGGCTGGTCGTGCGCCGCGAGACCGTCGAGGATCTCCTCGCCCTGGACGTCGCCGACGCCTGATCGACATACGAGACGTTCGCGTCCCGTATGTCGGACAAACGGCCGCCGCCACCACAAGACCGGTCGAGACTGAGGGTGACGACCATGCCGCTCGAGGATGCTCGTCAGCGTCTCGCACGACCGGGCGCGTCCTCGAGCCTCGACCCGACCGTCGCACGACCTGACGAGCAAGGAGCCCCACCCGTGGAGGACAGCGACAAGCAGACCCCGATCCGGGTGGCCCTGCTGGGCTGCGGCGTCGTCGGATCGGCGGTGGCGCGGCTGCTGACCGAGCAGGCCGACGAGTTCGCGGCCCGCATCGGTGCCCCGATCGAGCTGGTCGGCATCGCCGTCCGCCGCCTCGGGCGCGACCGCAGCGCCGCCAGCGTGGACCCGGAGCTGTTCACCACGGATGCCGACGAGCTCGTGACCCGGGCCGACGTCGTCGTCGAGGTCATCGGCGGGATCGAGCCCGCCCGCACCCTCATCCTGCGGGCCTTCGAGCACGGCGCGGGCGTCGTGACGGCCAACAAGGCGCTGCTCGCCGAGAGCGGACCCGAGCTCTACGCCGCGGCCGAGTCCGCCGGCGTCGACCTCTACTACGAGGCGTCGGTGGCGGGCGCCATACCGCTGCTGCGTCCGCTGCGCGAGTCCCTCGCCGGCGACGACGTGCGCAAGGTCCTCGGCATCGTCAACGGCACCACCAACTACGTGCTGGACAAGATGCACACGACCGGTGCGGGCTTCGGCGAGGCCGTCGAGCAGGCCCAGGCGCTGGGCTACGCCGAGGCCGACCCGACCGCCGACGTCGAGGGCTTCGACGCTGCCGCCAAGGCCGCGATCCTCGCCTCGCTCGCCTTCCACAGCCGCGTGAGCGGCAACGACGTCTATCGCGAGGGCATCACCGAGGTCACCGCCGCCGACGTCCAGGCCGCCGAGTCGATGGGCTGCGTCGTCAAGCTGCTCGCCATCTGCGAGCGGGTCGAGGCGACCCCCGAGCACCCGACCGGCATCAGCGTCCGGGTCCACCCGGCCATGATCCCCACCACGCACCCGCTGGCCGGGGTCCGTGAGGCCTTCAACGCCGTCTTCGTCGAGGCCCGGTCGGCCGGCGAGCTCATGTTCTACGGCCGCGGCGCCGGGGGAGACCCCACGGCCAGCGCGGTCCTCGGCGACGTCGTCGCCGTCGCGCGGCACCGCGTGCTGGGCGGTCGCGGGCCGGGGGAGTCGGCCTATGCCGACCTGCCGACGCTCGACATGGGCGACGCCCGCACCCGCTACTTCATCAGCCTCGACGTGGCCGACGAGCCCGGCGTGCTGGCCGCTGTCGCAACGGAGTTCGCCCGCCACCACGTGTCGATCGAGACGGTGCGCCAGCAGCAGCTCACCGGCGACGAGCACGACACCGAGGAGCGCGCCGAGCTCGTGATCGTGACCCATGCCGCGGCCGACTCGGCGCTGGGCGCCACGGTCGAGGCGCTCGGTGCGCTGCCGCAGGTCCGTGCGGTGTCGTCCGTCATGCGCGTCGAAGGAGAGTGACATGGCCCACCAGTGGAAGGGCGTGATCGAGGAGTACCGCGAGCGCCTGCCGATGCTGGCCGGCGCGCCCACGGTGACGCTGCACGAGGGCGGGACCCCCCTCATCGAGGCGGAGCACCTCTCCGAGCTCGTCGGGGCGCAGGTCTACCTCAAGTACGAAGGGCTCAACCCCACCGGCTCGTTCAAGGACCGCGGCATGACCACGGCGATCTCGGTCGCCGCCCGCGCCGGCGCCAAGGCCGTCATCTGTGCCTCGACCGGCAACACCTCCGCGTCGGCCGCGGCCTACGCCACCAAGGCCGGCATGACCTGCGCGGTCCTCGTGCCCGACGGCAAGATCGCCATGGGCAAGCTCTCCCAGGCCATCGCCCACGGCGCCACGTTGCTGCAGGTCGAGGGCAACTTCGACGACTGCCTGACCGTGGCGCGCAAGCTCGCCGAGTCCTACCCGGTCGAGCTGGTCAACTCGGTCAACCCCGCGCGCATCGAGGGGCAGAAGACCGCGGCCTTCGAGGTCGTCGACGCCCTCGGGGACGCCCCCGAGATCCACTGCCTCCCCGTCGGCAACGCCGGCAACATCACGGCCTACTGGCGCGGCTACCGGCAGTATGCCGAGATCACCGACGGCCTCGCGCCGGTCGCCACGCGGCGTCCTCGCATGTGGGGCTTCCAGGCCGAGGGGGCCGCCCCGATCGTCAAGGGCCACCCCATCGACCACCCCGAGACCGTGGCCACCGCCATCCGCATCGGCAACCCCGCCTCCTGGCAGCAGGCCGAGGCCGCGCGCGACGAGTCCGAGGGGCTCATCGACGCCGTGACCGACGACCAGATCCTGGCCGCGCACCGCCTGCTGTCCTCCCGCGAGGGCGTCTTCGTCGAGCCCGGCTCGGCCGCGTCCGTCGCCGGTCTGCTCACGTCCGCCGAGGCCGGCCTGGTCCCGCGCGGCGCACGCATCGTCTGCACGGTCACCGGCCACGGACTCAAGGACCCGCAGTGGGCCCTGCGCATGGCCGACGGCTCCGAGGTCGAGCCGGTCAAGGTGTCCGTCGACGCCGTCTCCGTCGCGTCGGCCCTCGGGCTCGAGGGCTGACGTGTCCGCGGTGACCGCCCTGCCCGAGGGCGCCGCCGTCCGGGTCAACGTGCCGGGCAGCAGCGCCAACCTAGGCCCGGGGTTCGACGCGATCGGTCTCGCGCTGGGCGTGTGGGACTCCTACGACGTGGTCGTCACGGGCGACTCCCTGGTCATCGACGTGACGGGCGAGGCCGCCGACGAGGTGCCCCGCGACGCGTCCCACCTGGTCCATCGCTGCCTCGCAGCCGGCCTGGCCCGGCTCGGGGTCGACGAGCCCGCCGGCCTGCACCTCGTGTGCCGCAACGGCGTCCCGCACTCGCGGGGGCTCGGGTCCTCGGCGACGGCGGCCGTGGCGGGGTATGCCGCCGCCACGGCTCTCGTCGACCTCGCCCGCGGTGGCGACGGTGACGTCGACCTCGACCTCGTCAACCAGCTGGCCGGCGAGCACGAGGGCCACCCCGACAACTCCTCCGCCAGCGTCTACGGCGGGATGACCCTGTCCTGGTCCACGCGGCCGCCCGCCGTGGCGCCCGTGCGCACCGTGCAGGTCGAGGTGCACCCGGACGTCGTGCCGGTCGTGCTCGTGCCCGACCTCACGCTGTCCACCTCGACGGCACGGTCCGTGCTGCCGCCGCAGGTGCCGCTCAAGCACGCGGCCCTCAACTCCGCCAGGGCGGCCCTGCTGGTCGAGGCCGTGTCCCGTCGTCCCGAGCTGCTGCTGGACGCCACCGTCGAGTGGCTGCACCAGGAGCAGCGCCGCGAGGCCTACCCCGAGTCCATGCGGCTGCTCGACGGGCTGCGCGAGCTCGGCCACGCGGCCGTGATCTCCGGGGCGGGTCCGACGGTCCTGGTGCTGACGACCGCCGACCGGGCCGCCGAGGTCCACGCCCTGCCGCTCCCGCAGGGGTGGCGGTCGGCGACGCCCGGCATACCCACCGTCGGTGTCCGCGCCGTCCGGCTGGAGGGCTGAGCCGCGCCGCGCGGCCCGGATGTGGGGTCTTGGCGCCCAGCGCCCACCCCGGGTGATAGGTTGGGTATGCATCGAGCACGACGGTGGTTCGGCCCGATGATCCCGGATCTGCAGGACTCACGGTCCTGCGTCCAGGCCCTCATCGCTTCCCGGCCGACCCGCGACGTCGCGGCTCCGACCTCATCGCCCACGACACCTCCGGGTGTGCGGCACCGAGCGCACGGGGACCCGACACGATGCGATCCCACCGACCGATCACCGGTCAGAGGCCACCGGCCGCGGCGCGAGCGCTGCGAGGCGGGCAGAGCCGCGAGGTGGACCGACCGCCGAGAGCTGTTCTCGGCTACATCACCTGCCCAGGCGCGGATGCCGGGCAGACGACGAGGGGGAAGGAACCTTCGTGACCGACAACACCGAGACCACCGTGACCGGTGGGACTCAGCGACGCACGACCGCTCTGTCGGCGATGCGTCTGCCCGAGCTGCAGGCCGTGGCCTCCGAGATGGGCATCTCCGGCACCGCCAAGATGCGCAAGAGCGACCTGGTCGCCGCCATCCGCGAGCGCCGTGGTGGCGGTCGCACGTCCGGAGCGGCCGAGTCCGCCCCGGCCGCGCAGGCGTCCGCCCCGGCTCCGGCCACCGCTCCCGCCTCCAGCGCCCCGGCGTCGGATCGTCAGCCGGCGGAGCGTCCGTCCTCCCGGCGCGAGGAGGCCCCCCAGCTGCGTCGTGACGAGGGTCAGGACCAGCCCCGCCGCGACGAGGCCCAGCGGCTGCGCCGCGACGAGGGGCACAAGGTCGTGCGTGACGAGGCCCCGCAGTCCGCCGCACCGGCCGAGGACCGCACCGACCGTGACGAGCCCGGCGAGCGCCCCGAGCGGCGCACCCGCCGTGGTCGCCGCGTCGCCTCGTCGCCGAGCGCGGCGCCGCAGGGCGAGCGCAACGCCGAGGCCGACCGCCGCACCGCCGACCTGGCCGCCGAGCTCCGTCGTCAGGCCGAAGGCCAGCAGGCCGCAAATGGCACTGACACCTCTGGGTCCGGGCGCGACCAGCGCGACAACGCTCCCCGCGACGAGCAGCGCCCCCGCCGCGAGCGCGACAACCGCGACAACGGCGGTCGCGACCAGCGTGACGTCAACCGCGACAACGGCGGCCGTGACCAGCGTGACGGCAACCGCGACAACCGCGACAACCGCGACAACGCCGGCCGCGACAACCGGGACGGCGCCAACCGCCCCCAGCGCGACAACGGCGGTCGTGACCAGCGTGACGGTGGCAACCGCGACAACCGCGACAACCGCGACAACACGGCTCGGGACAACCGCGACAACGCCGGCACCAACCGCGCCGCCCGCGACAACGGTGGCCGTGACCAGCGCGACAACCGCGACAACAACCGCGACGACCGGTTCGACGACGAGCAGGGCGGCCGTCGCCGTGGCCGTCAGCGCAACCGCGACCGCAAGCGTCGTGGCCGCACCGAGGACTTCCGCGCCGGTGAGGACGTGTCCTACAACGACGAGGACGTGCTGCTGCCCGTCGCCGGCGTGCTGGACGTGCTCGACAGCTACGCCTTCCTGCGCACCAGCGGCTACCTGCCCGGCTCGGGCGACGTCTACGTCACCCTCGGCTTGGTCAAGAAGTTCGGCCTGCGCAAGGGCGACGCGGTCCAGGGCGTCATCAAGGACCCGGGCGAGGACGGCACCGGCCAGCACCAGCACGGCAAGCAGGGCAAGTTCAGCGCCCTGGTGCGGGTGGACGCGATCAACGGTCAGACGCCCGACGAGGCGCGCAGCCGGGTGGACTTCGCCAAGCTCACCCCGCTCTACCCGCAGGAGCGCCTGCGGCTGGAGACCCAGCCCAACGTCCTGACGACCCGGATCATCGACCTGGTGTCGCCGATCGGCAAGGGCCAGCGCGGCCTCATCGTCGCCCCGGCCAAGGCCGGCAAGACGATGGTCATGCAGGCGATCGCCAACGCGATCACGAGCAACCACCCCGAGTGCCACCTGATGGTCGTCCTGGTCGACGAGCGTCCGGAGGAGGTCACCGACATGCAGCGCGCCGTGCGCGGCGAGGTCATCTCCTCGACCTTCGACCGCCCGGCGTCGGACCACACGACGGTCGCCGAGCTGGCCATCGAGCGGGCCAAGCGGCTCGTCGAGATGGGCCAGGACGTGGTCGTGCTGCTCGACTCGATCACCAAGCTGGGTCGCGCCTACAACCTCGCCGCCCCGGCGAGCGGTCGCATCCTGTCCGGTGGTGTCGACTCCGCCGCGCTCTACCCGCCCAAGCGCTTCTTCGGTGCGGCCCGCAACATCGAGCACGGCGGCTCCCTCACCATCCTCGCGACCGCTCTCGTCGAGACCGGCTCCAAGATGGACGAGGTGATCTTCGAGGAGTTCAAGGGCACCGGCAACATGGAGCTCAAGCTCGACCGCCAGCTCGCCAACCGGCGCATCTTCCCCGCGGTCGACATCAACGCCTCGAGCACGCGCCGCGAGGAGATCCTGCTGTCCAGCGAGGAGCTCAAGATCATGTGGAAGCTCCGCCGCGTCCTGGCTGCCCTGGACCAGCAGGCCGGCATCGAGCTCCTCCTCGACCGCCTCAAGAAGACCAAGAGCAACGTCGAGTTCCTGATGCAGGTGCAGTCCAACTCCCCCTTGAAGGGCGACGACGACTGAGCCGAGGACACGAGCGAGGCACGAGCGAGGCCCGCAGGCGAGGCAGAGTCGGCGCCATCAGACACGACGACGACTGAGCCGAGGACACGAGCGAGGTACGAGCGAGGCCCGCAGGCGAGGCAGAGTCGGCGCCATCAGGCACGACGACGACTGAGCCGTCCTCACCGACAGAGTGGTCACGGATACGACGTGAGGGTGCGTCTGATGTCGGATCTGTGACCACTGTGTCGGGCGGGCCGCCGCTCCGGCCCAGCGGGAATGCCTCCCGCGCCCACCGCGTTAGGACCGACGTGCCGCCATCTGGCACAATGGAGAGGTTGCCGGTTCACGAGAATTCGCTCGACCCGGCGCAACGATCTCAGAGGGAGACCACCATGAAGAAGGACATCCACCCGGAGTACGTCGAGACCCAGGTCACCTGCACCTGTGGCGCGACGTTCACCACCAAGAGCACGGCGACCTCCGGCAAGATCAGCGCCGACGTCTGCTCGCAGTGCCACCCGTTCTACACCGGCAAGCAGAAGATCCTCGACACCGGTGGTCGCGTCGCCCGCTTCGAGGCGCGCTACGGCAAGCGCCAGAAGTAAGCACCTCGCCTGGGCCGGTCCCTTCCGACATCACGTCGGGGGGACCGGCCCTTCGCGTCTCACCCCGTCCCTGACAGGAGTCGTCATGCTGGAGTCCGCCCGGTCGATCGTCGACGAGCACGCCGACCTCGAGCGTCAGCTGGCCGACCCCGCGGTCCACGGTGACCAGGCCGTGCTGCGTCGCCTCAACAAGAGGTATGCCGCGCTGGCGCCCACCGTCGCGGCATACCACGCCTGGCGCGCATCGATCGCGGACGTGGGCGCGGCCGAGGAGCTGGCGGCCGAGGACGCGGCGTTCGCCGAGGAGCTGCCGGCCCTGCGGGGCACGCGCGACGACGCCGAGGACAGGCTGCGACGGCTGCTGATCCCGCGGGACCCCGACGACGACCGCGACGTCATCCTCGAGGTCAAGGCGGGGGAGGGCGGCGAGGAGTCGGCGCTGTTCGCCGGCGACCTGCTGCGGATGTACCTCCGCTACGCCGAGCGTCGCGGCTGGCGCACCGAGATCATCGATGCCACCGAGTCCGACCTCGGCGGCTACAAGGACGTGTCCGTGGCGGTCAAGGCCAAGGGCACGCTCGAGCCGGGCGACGCGCCCTGGGCGCTGCTGAAGTACGAGGGCGGCGTGCACCGGGTGCAGCGCGTCCCCGTCACCGAGTCGCAGGGGCGCATCCACACGTCCGCCGCCGGGGTGCTGGTCATGCCCGAGGTCGAGGACGTCGCCGAGGTCGAGCTGCACGACAACGACCTCAAGATCGACGTCTATCGCTCGTCCGGTCCGGGCGGGCAGAGCGTCAACACCACCGACTCCGCGGTGCGGATCACGCACCTGCCGACCGGCACGGTCGTCTCCTGCCAGAACGAGAAGTCCCAGCTGCAGAACAAGGAGTCGGCCATGCGCGTCCTGCGCGCGCGGCTGCTGCAGATAGCCCGCGACGAGGCGGCGGCCGCAGCGTCGGACGCACGTCGCTCGCAGGTGCGCACGGTCGACCGCTCCGAGCGGATCCGCACCTACAACTTCCCCGAGAACCGCATCGCGGACCACCGCACCGGCTACAAGGCCTACAACCTCGACCACGTCCTCGACGGCGACCTCGACCCCGTCGTGGCGTCGGCGGTCGAGCTCGACGAGGCCTCCCGCCTGGCTGCGGTGGCGGGGTCCGACGCGTGACCAACCTGCGCGGCGTCGTCCGTGCGGCGACGGCCCGCCTCGCGGGGTCCGGTGTGCCCTCGCCGCAGGTCGACGCGGTGGCGCTGGCGGCATACGTGCTCGGTTGTGACCCCGGCGAGGTGCACCGGGGCATGGTCCTCGGGACCCGCCTGACCGAGGGACAGGCGAGCCGGTATGCCGAGCTGCTCGACCACCGCGCCGCCCGCGTCCCCCTCCAGCACCTAACGGGCCGGGCGGGGTTCCGGCGGCTCGAGCTGTCCGTCGGGCCGGGGACCTTCGTGCCGCGACCCGAGACCGAGCTCGCCGTCGAGCTCGTGCTGGCAGAGCTCTCCCGTCTCGCGGCTGGCCCGGTGGTCGTGGACCTGTGCACGGGATCTGGGGCCATCGCGCTGGCGGTCAAGGACGAGCACCCTCCAGCGCGGGTCTACGCCGTGGAGACCTCCGACCTGGCCTTTCGTCGGGCGCGGCACAACGCCGAGAGGCTCGACCTCGACGTGACGGTGATCCTTGCGGACGCGACCGGCGACCCGCGCGACGCGCCGGACCTGGCGCCTCTGAGCCCCGTGGCCGGCCGGGTCGACGTCGTCGTGTCCAACCCGCCCTACGTCCCCCAGGACGCCGTGCCGCGCGAGCCCGAGGTCCGCGACCACGACCCGACCATGGCGCTCTACGGCGGGCCGGGGGACGGGCTCGGCATACCGCTCGACGTGGCGCGCACCGCGGCGGTGCTGCTGCGCCCCGGCGGCCTGCTCGTCATGGAGCACGCCGACTCGCAGGGGGACACCCTGCCTGCCGCCCTGCGTCGCACGGGGGAGTGGGAGGACGTGCGCGACCACCGCGACCTCGCCGACCGGCCCCGCACGACCACCGCTCGTCGCTCCGGTCGCGTCACCGAGGGGGAGTCCTCGGGCCGATAGGCTCGGCGGCATGAGCGACAGCCCTGCGCACTTCGACTGCACGACGCCCGATGGGCGACAGGAGGGCGTGGCCGCGGCGGCCGACGCCGTGCGACGCGGCGAGGTCGTCGTCCTGCCGACCGACACCGTCTACGGCGTCGGGGCCGACGCGTTCAACCCCGACGCGGTCGCGGCCGTCCTGGCGGCCAAGGGTCGCGACCGGCACATGCCTCCGCCCGTGCTCGTGCCTCACGCCCGCACCGTCGACGGCCTCGCGATCGACGTCCCGCCCTATGCCCGGGACCTGATGGAGCGGTTCTGGCCGGGCCCCCTCACCCTCGTGCTGCTGGCCCAGCCCTCCTTGATGTGGGACCTCGGCGAGACCAACGGCACCGTGGCGCTGCGCATCCCGCAGGACGAGACCGCGATCGCGCTGCTGACCGAGGTCGGTCCGATGGCCGTGACCAGCGCCAACCTGACGGGGGAGCCCGCCGCGATGACCGCCGAGGAGGCCGAGGCGATGCTCGGCGACGCGGTCGGCGTCTACCTCGACGGAGGCCCCTGCGAGGACGGCGAGGCCTCCACGATCCTCGACTGCACGCAGGAGCGGCCCCGCGTCCTGCGCGACGGTGCCATCGACGAGGACGCGCTGCGCGAGGTCCTCGGGTCGGTGCGCCTCGAGGGCGACGACGACCCCGCCGAAGGTGACCTCGGCGAGGGTGACCTCGGCGATGGTGAATCTGCAAGGCAGGAGAGCGCGCACGACGACCGGCTCGCCGGCCTCCCGCGCCTCGACCCCGGCACGCCGTCCGGACGTCCCGACGGCCCCACCCTCTAGGCTGAGGCCCAGGCCACCGCCGCCCGTCACCGTCCACCCCACGCACCCGGGAGCACACGCATGTCCGACACCCCGTTCTACGGTTCCGACTACGCCGCCCTCGAGGCCCTCGACCCGGAGATCGCCGGCGTCCTGCAGTCCGAGCTGACCCGCATCCGCAGCGGGCTGCAGCTGATCGCCAGCGAGAACCTCTCGAGCCCCGCGGTGCTCACCGCCCTCGGGTCCACGCTCTCCAACAAGTACGCCGAGGGATACCCGGGTCGTCGCTACTACGGCGGTTGCTCCGAGGTCGACAAGGCCGAGCAGATCGCCATCGACCGGTGCAAGGAGCTGTTCGGGGCCGAGCACGCCAACGTCCAGCCCCACTCCGGCGCCAGCGCCAACCAGGCCGTCTACGGCGCCTTCTGCCAGCCCGGCGACAAGGTCCTGGCCATGTCGCTGCCGCACGGCGGCCACCTGACCCACGGCGCCAAGGTGTCCTTCTCGGGCAAGTGGTTCGACGTCGCGCACTACGGCGTCGACAAGGACACCGAGGACATCGACTACGACCAGGTCCGCGACCTGGCGCGGCAGCACCGCCCCAAGGTGATCCTGGCGGGTGGGTCCGCCATCCCGCGCCTCATCGACTTCCAGGCCTTCCGCGACATCGCGGACGAGGTCGGCGCCATCTTCTGGGTCGACGCGGCCCACTTCATCGGCCTGGTGGCCGGCAAGGCCATCCCGTCTCCGGTGCCGCACGCCGACGTCGTCACCTTCACGACGCACAAGGTCCTGCGCGGGCCGCGCTCCGGCGCCCTCGTCTGCCGCGAGGAGCACGCCGCCAAGCTCGACAAGGCCGTGTTCCCGATGATGCAGGGGGGCCCGCAGATGCACACGGTGGCGGCCAAGGCCGTCAACTTCAAGGAGTGCATGCAGCCCGACTACCAGCAGTACGCCAAGGACGTCATCGCCAACGCCCAGCGCCTGGCCGCGGGCCTGGCCGAGCGCGACGTCCGCCCGACGACCGGCGGCACCGACACGCACCTGGCCCTGCTCGACCTGCAGAAGGTCGGCGTCACCGGCGCCGACGCCGAGGCGCGCTGCGACGCGGCCGGCATCGTCCTCAACAAGAACGCCATCCCCTTCGACCCGCAGAAGGCCAACGTCGCCTCCGGCATCCGCGTCGGCACCCCCTCGGTGACCACGCAGGGCATGGGCCTGCCCGAGATGGACGTCATCGCCGACGTCATCCACCGGGCCGTCACCCAGACCGACGGCGACCCCCAGCACCCGGTGGCCAAGGACATCCGGGCGACGGTCGAGGACCTCTGCACGCGCTTCCCGGCCTACCCCCGCTGACCTGGCCGAGGGCGAGCCGGCGTGCGTGAGTACCTCTTCGTCATGGTGGTCGCTGCGGCGATCACCTTCCTGACGACGCCTCTCGTGCGCTGGCTCGCCGTCCGCACCGGTGCCATGACGGCGGTCCGGGACCGGGACGTGCACGTCGTCCCGATCCCGCGGCTCGGGGGAGTGGCGATCCTGCTGGGCTTCCTCGGGGCGGTGCTGCTGGCCTGGCGGCTGCCCTTCCTCGGTGGTTATGTCGAGGGGCGGGTGGCGGCCGAGAGCGTCTTCAGCGACGGCCGTATGACGGGGGTGGTCGTCGGTGCCGTCCTCGTGTGCCTGGTCGGCGCCGTGGACGACGTCCGCGAGCTCGACTGGCTGACCAAGCTGGCCGGGCAGGTCCTCGCGGCCGGGATCATGGCCTACCAGGGCCTGCAGCTGCTCTCGGTCCCGGTGTTCGGCCAGACCGTCCTGCCGCTCGCCGTCATGATCGCCCTCACGATCCTGGTCGTGGTCGTGACGACCAACGCCGTCAACTTCGTGGACGGGCTCGACGGGCTCGCGGCGGGCATCGTCGGCATCGCGGCGCTCACCTTCTTCACCTACAGCTATGTCGTCTCGATGTCCTACAACCCGCCCAACGTGTTCTCGTCGGCGACGCTCATCTCGGCCGCCCTGGTCGGGTGCTGCGCGGGCTTCCTGCCGCACAACTTCCACCCCGCGCGGCTGTTCATGGGCGACAGCGGCGCCCTGCTGCTCGGCCTCCTGCTCGCCGCGGCGACCATCTCGATGACCTCCCTCGACCCCACGCAGGTCGGCATGGCGGCGGGCCGCTCGACGGCGGTGCTGGCGTGGATGCCGCTGGTGCTGCCCCTCGCGATCCTGTCCCTGCCGCTGCTCGACGTGGTGCTGGCCGTCGTGCGCCGCACCCGGGCCGGCATCCGGCCGTGGCACCCGGACGCCCACCACCTGCACCACCGGATGCTGCGGGCCGGGCACAGCCACCCCCGCGCCGTGCTGCTGCTCTACCTCTGGGCGGCGATCGTGTCGGTCGGCGTGCTGGCGGTCGCGATGTTCGACGGCTGGATCCCCGTGATCGCCGTGGTCGCAGCGATCCTCGTCGCGAGCTCTCTCACGTTCAGCCATCGCAGCTCCTTCCACCGGCAGACCTTGTGATAGCGTTCACAAGCGATCGACGGCGAGTGTGCGGAGGCTGATCACCCGCCCCGCCAGACCCGTTTCTCAAGCCCCACCCCGACCCGAGGACAGCCCCTTGCCCGCACGGCGCCCCCGCACCCCCAGCCCGGACGTCTCGTCCGCGATGCTGCGCACAGCGGTCCTCGGCTCCGTGGCGGCGCTGCCCCTCGTCGCCGGGGCGGGCGCCCTCTATCGCGGGTGGCGCGGCCTGGCCAGCGCCTCGCTGGGCTCCGCCACCACCACCGCCTTCTTCGCCCTCGGCGTCGTGGCCGTCTCGGCCCTGGTCAAGGGCCCCGCTGCAACGGTCCTGCCCGGCGCCTTCGTGGTCTACGCCACGCAGCTGGGCCTGCTGTTCCTCGTCTACGCGCTGCTGCGCGAGGCCGGCTTCATGGAGCCCATGGCCTTCGCCGGGGGAGCGGTCGCCGGGGTGCTCGTGTGGCAGGTCTGCCACACGGTCGCGTTCGCCCGCGGACGTCACGAGATCTACCCCGACCTGGGTGAGGAGGGCCGCCGATGAGCACCTCCGACCAGCGCGACCCCGCCGACGAGCAGCACACGCCGCGCACCGCGGACGCCCTGGCGCACTCGACCGCCACCGACGTCACGTCCTACCTCATCTCGGGCCCGGTCGCCTTCGGGCTGATCGGCAAGGGTCTCGACGTCTGGTGGGGCACGGGATTCCTGCTGCCGGTGGGCATCACCGTCGGGTTCGCCCTTTCTCTGTATGTCGTATGGGTCCGGTACGGTAGGGCCTGACTGTGATGACGAGTCCACGCCCCGCTGCCGTTCGCGTCCACATCGTCCTGTTCAGCTTCAACGAGGAGACACAGTGATCGTCACCGCCAGGCCTGCCATCGGTAGCCTCCCGGCGTCCAGCGGCGAGGGATTCACCCCGCCCTCTCCCGGCGACTTCTACGTCCCGCTGATCGGTGACTGGTTCACCCGCCCGATGCTGCTGGCCCTGCTGTCGGTCGTGCTCCTGGTCGGGTGGCTGCTGTGGGCCTCCAAGCGCGTGGCCGTCGTCCCCACCAAGCGTCAGTGGTTCCTCGAGCAGGCCTACGACTTCGTCCGCAACGGCGTGGCCCGCGACATGATCGGCTCCCGCGACTTCAAGCGCTTCACCCCGCTGCTGTTCGCGCTGTTCCTGTTCATCATCGTCAACAACTGGTTCGGCTCCACGCCGTTCACCAACTTCCCGACGCTCAGCCGCATCGGCATGGTGATCCCGCTCGTCGCGATCGTGTACATCGGCTACCACTACGCCGGCATCAAGAAGCACGGCCTCGGCGGCTACTTCAAGATGCTCGTGCCGGCCGGCGTCCCGATCTTCCTCGCGCCGATCATCTTCATCCTCGAGTTCGCGAGCTTCTTCCTCATCCGGCCGCTCACGCTCACCCTCCGTCTGTTCGGCAACATGTTCGCCGGCCACATGCTGATGGGTGTGTTCATCCTCGGCGGTGCCTACCTCCTGCTGTCCGGCAACCCGGGCTTCATGGTCGCCGGCGTCGGCGCCTTCGTGATGGGCTTCCTCATGCAGCTCCTCGAGCTGTTGATCCAGGCCATCCAGGCCTACGTGTTCGTCATGCTCGCCGCCTCCTACTTCGGTGGCGCCGTGGCTGACGAGCACTGATCCACCGGCCCAGCGCCGTTCGACCACAACCGAATACACCCCACAGACTCCCGGGCGGGCAGCCTCCCGGGTCACCCACAGAGAGAGAAATCTAGAGATGCAGCACTTCCTGGAGATCAGCGGCTCGATGTCCCTCGTCGGCTACGGCATCGCGACGCTCGGCCCGGCCATCGCCATCGGTCTCATCTTCGCCGCCCTGATCAACGGCATCGCCCGCCAGCCCGAGGCCGCCGGTCTCCTGCGTCCGCAGGCGATCTTCGGCTTCGCCGTGGCCGAGGCCCTCGCGATCCTGGGCTTCGTCCTCTTCTTCATCAACAACTGACGACCTCGCGCGTCACCCGCTCGAAGTCCGTCGTCTAGGTAGGAGAAGAACGTGCAGCTAACTGCCACGTCGCTCGTCGCGGCCGTGCCTGCCGCCGAGGGCGGCAACGACATGCCGCTGATCCCGCACATCCCCGAGCTCATCTTCACCCTCGTGGTGTTCGCGATCCTGTGGTTCGTCGTCGCCAAGAAGGTCGTGCCCAACCTCGAGCGCGCGTACGCCGAGCGCACCGCCGCGATCGAGGGCGGCATGGACAAGGCCGAGGCCGCGCAGCGCGAGGCCGAGGCCGCCCTGGCGGAGTACAAGGCGCAGCTCGCCGAGGCTCGTGACGAGGCCGCTCGCATCCGCGAGGAGGCCAAGGAGCAGGGCGCGGCGATCGTCGCGGAGATGCGTGGTCAGGCCCAGGCCGAGGCCAACCGGATCACCGAGTCGGCGCACAAGCAGATCGAGGCCGAGCGCCAGCAGGCGGTCGTCTCGCTGCGCTCCGAGGTGGGTCGCATCTCGACCGACCTCGCGAGCCGCATCGTGGGCGAGTCGCTGCACGACGAGACCCGTCAGAAGGGCATCGTCGACCGCTTCCTCGCCGAGCTCGAGTCCGGTGACATCCGTCCGCAGGTCGTCGGCAGCGGCGCCAGCGCCGGCGCCTCCCGGGCCGGCGAGCAGACGGACGGGGCGTTCTGATGCAGGGCGCGTCGCGCGGAGGACTCATCGAGAGCCGCAAGGCCCTGCAGGGCGTCCTGGAGTCGGGGGCCGACTGGTCCGCCGTGTCCGAGGACCTCTTCTCGGTCGCCGGGGTCATCGACGGGTCCGCCACCCTGCGCCGCGCGCTCGCCGATCCCTCGCGGGACGCGGAGAGCAAGCGGGGCCTGGTCCGCCGCCTGCTCGAGGGCAAGGTGCAGCCCGGCACGCTCGACGTGCTCGGCGCGGTCGCCTCCCAGCGCTGGTCCAAGGCGCGGGACCTGTCCGACACCGTCGAGCTGCTGGCCGTCGAGGCCCAGGTGGCGCTGTCGGAGAACGCCGGACGCGCGGACGACGTCGAGGAGCAGCTCTTCAGGTTCGAGCGGACCGTCACCGGGTCGCCCGAGCTGCGCGAGGCGCTCTCGGACCCGCAGCTGCCGGCCGAGCGCAAGGGGCAGGTCGTCGACCAGCTCCTCGCGGGCAAGGCCCACCCCGAGACGCGGCGCCTGGCCCACCAGGCCGTCGTCGCGGGTCGTGGCCGCAAGGTCTCGACCGTCATCGAGGAGTACCTCTCGGTCGCCGCCGCCCGACGTGCGCAGCTGAGCGCCGTCGTCACCGTCGCCAGCCCGCTCTCGCAGGAGCAGCACGACCGCCTGGCCGCCGCGCTGGGCCAGACCTACGGCCGCCCCGTCCTGCTCAAGGTCGTCCTCGACCCGCAGGTCGTCGGCGGCATCCGGGTGCAGGTCGGCGACGAGGTCGTCGACGGCACCATCGTCACCAAGCTCGACGCAGCGCGCCGTCACTTCGGCGCCTGAGTGCGGGTCCGACGCACCACCAGACACACCAACGTCGGTCCGCGCGACCGCTACGAGGAGAGAAGTTAGAGATGACGGAGCTTTCGATCCGTCCGGACGAGATCCGGGACGCCCTGGACAGCTTCGTGCAGTCGTACCACCCTGGTGCGGCCTCGCGCGAAGAGGTCGGTCGTGTCGTCGACGCCGGTGACGGTATCGCCCACGTCGAGGGCCTGCCCTCGGCCATGACCAACGAGCTGCTCGAGTTCGAGGACGGCACGCTCGGCCTCGCCCTCAACCTCGACGTGCACGAGATCGGTGTCGTCATCCTGGGTGACTTCTCCGGCATCGAGGAGGGCCAGCCGGTCAAGCGCACCGGCGAGGTGCTGTCCGTGCCCGTCGGCGACGCCTTCATGGGACGCGTGATCAACCCGCTGGGCCAGCCGATCGACGGCCTGGGCGAGATCCAGGCCGAGGGCCGCCGCGCCCTCGAGCTGCAGGCGCCCAACGTGGTCTCGCGCAAGTCGGTCCACGAGCCGATGCAGACCGGCATCAAGGCCATCGACTCGATGATCCCGATCGGCCGTGGCCAGCGTCAGCTGATCATCGGCGACCGCCAGACCGGCAAGACCACGGTCGCGGTGGACACGATCATCAACCAGCGCGCCAACTGGGAGTCCGGCGACCCGGACAAGCAGGTCCGCTGCATCTACGTCGCCATCGGCCAGAAGGGATCCACCATCGCCTCGGTGCGTGGCACCCTCGAGGAGGCCGGCGCGATGGAGTACACCACGATCGTCGCGGCCCCGGCCTCCGACGCTGCGGGCTTCAAGTACCTCGCGCCCTACACCGGCTCGGCCATCGGCCAGCACTGGATGTATGACGGCAAGCACGTCCTCATCGTCTTCGACGACCTGTCCAAGCAGGCCGAGGCCTACCGCGCCGTGTCGCTGCTGCTGCGCCGCCCGCCGGGCCGCGAGGCCTACCCCGGCGACGTGTTCTACCTGCACAGCCGGCTGCTGGAGCGTTGCGCCAAGCTGTCCGACGAGCTCGGGCACGGGTCGATGACGGGTCTGCCGATCATCGAGACCAAGGCCGGTGACGTGTCGGCCTACATCCCGACCAACGTCATCTCCATCACGGACGGCCAGATCTACCTGCAGGGCGACCTGTTCAACGCCAACGTCCGTCCGGCCGTCGACGTGGGCATCTCGGTGTCCCGCGTCGGTGGCTCCGCGCAGATCAAGGCGATGAAGGAGGTCTCGGGTCGCCTCAAGGTGGACCTGGCGCAGTTCCGCGCCATGGAGGCCTTCGCCATGTTCGCCTCCGACCTGGACCCCGCGTCGCGCCAGCAGCTGGCCCGCGGTGCCCGTCTGGTCGAGCTGCTCAAGCAGCCGCAGGCGTCGCCGATGGCCGTCGAGGACCAGGTCCTCGTGGTCTGGGCCGGCACCTCCGGCAAGCTGGACGACGTGGACGTCGACGACGTGCGCCGCTTCGAGGCGGAGTTCATCGACTACGTCCGGCGCGAGCGCGGCGGCATCCTGGACGCGATCCGCGAGACCAAGAAGCTGGACGACGACGCCAAGGCCGCGATGGAGGACGCCATGACGGCGTTCAAGCAGCAGTTCCGTCCGGGCACCGAGCACGCGGGCATCCACCCGGGCCACGAGGAGTTCAGCTCCATCGAGGACGACGAGATGGACCGCGCGCAGATCGAGCGCCACTGACCTGACGCGCGCGTCGGTGCCGGGGGAGACCCCGCGGGGAGATCCCGGCACCGACCGCCGTCACCAGCGGCACACCGGACACCAGACACTCCAGGCAAGAACCCCAGGAAGGCGGCAACTACATGGGTGGGCAGATGCGGGTCTACCGCCAGCGCATCCGGTCCGTCAGCGCGACCAAGAAGATCACCAAGGCGATGGAGCTCATCGCCGCCTCCCGCGTGGTCAAGGCCCGCGAGGCCGTCATGAGCGCAGCCCCCTACACCCACGCGCTGACGCGTGCGGTGTCGGCGGCGGCGTCATACGCAGGCGAGGATCACCCGCTGACCACACGCACGAGCGAGGGCCGACGGGCCGGCGTCCTCATCATCACCAGCGACCGCGGCCTGGCCGGGGCCTACTCGGCGTCCGCGCTCAAGACCGCCAACGAGCTCATGGAGCGGCTGCGGTCCGAGGGCAAGGAGGTCGTGCCCTACATCGTCGGTCGCAAGGCCGTGGCGTGGTTCAAGTTCCGCGACCGCCAGTATGCCGATGCCTGGGAGGGCTTCAGCGACGCGCCCAAGTTCGCGCACGCGCAGGAGATCGGTGAGCGCGTCATGCAGGACTTCCTGCGCGACACCGAGGACGGCGGCTGCGACGAGATCCACGTCGTCTACACCCGCTTCCGCACCATGGTCACCCAGCAGCCCCGGGCCCTGCGCCTGCTGCCGCTGGAGGTCGTGGAGCGGGGTCAGCGCGTGGACGTCGACGAGGGCTTCCTGGAGGAGCCGGGCGACGAGGGCCTGCAGCCGCAGTTCTCGTTCGAGCCGGACGCCGAGACCGTGCTCGACGCGCTCCTGCCCAAGTACGTCACCTCACGCATCTACACCTGCCTGCTGGGTGCGGCCGCCTCCGAGCTCGCGTCGCGCCAGCGCGCGATGAAGTCGGCGACGGACAACGCCGAGGAGCTCATCAAGACCTACACGCGTCTGGCCAACCAGGCTCGTCAGGCCGAGATCACCCAAGAGATCAGCGAAATCGTGGGCGGCGCCAACGCCCTCGCGGACGCCAAGTAAGCCGCCCAACACAAGAAGGTAGAGACAGCCATGACTGCCACCATGAACGAGGCCCAGCAGGGCGCCCCCGCCGAGGGCGGCGTCGGTCGGGTCTCCCGTTCCATCGGCCCGGTCGTCGACGTGGAGTTCCCCGCCGACGCCATGCCCGAGATGTACAACCTGCTCAAGGTCGACGTCGAGCTCGGCGGTGAGACCAAGACGCTGAACCTCGAGGTCGCCCAGCACATCGGCGACAACCTCGTGCGCGCCGTGTCCCTGCAGCCCACCGACGGCCTCGTCCGCGGCGCGACGGTGCGCGACACCGGCGGCCCGATCACCGTCCCCGTCGGCGACGTGACGCTCGGCAAGGTCTTCAACACCACCGGCGAGGTGCTCAACCTCGCCGAGGGCGAGCGCTTCGAGGTCAACGAGCGCTGGGGCATCCACCGCCAGGCGCCGGCCTTCGACCAGCTCGAGTCCAAGACGCAGATGTTCCAGACGGGCATCAAGGTCATCGACCTGCTGACGCCGTACGTGCAGGGCGGCAAGATCGGCCTGTTCGGCGGCGCCGGCGTCGGCAAGACGGTCCTCATCCAGGAGATGATCGCCCGTGTCGCCCGCGACCACGGTGGTGTGTCGGTGTTCGCCGGTGTCGGCGAGCGCACCCGTGAGGGCAACGACCTCATGGTCGAGATGGAGGAGGCGGGTGTCCTCGGGCAGACCGCTCTCGTCTTCGGCCAGATGGACGAGCCGCCGGGCACGCGTCTGCGCGTCGCGCTGTCGGCCCTGACGATGGCGGAGTACTTCCGCGACGTCCAGAAGCAGGACGTGCTGCTCTTCATCGACAACATCTTCCGCTTCACGCAGGCCGGCTCGGAGGTCTCCACCCTCCTCGGTCGTATGCCGTCCGCCGTGGGCTACCAGCCCACGCTGGCCGACGAGATGGGTGTGCTCCAGGAGCGCATCACCTCGACGCGTGGTCACTCCATCACCTCGATGCAGGCGATCTACGTGCCCGCCGACGACTACACCGACCCGGCCCCGGCCACGACCTTCGCCCACCTGGACGCGACCACCGAGCTCTCTCGTGACATCGCCTCCATGGGCATCTACCCGGCCGTGGACCCGCTCACGTCGACGTCCCGCATCCTCGACCCGCGCTACATCTCCCAGGACCACTACAGCACCGCGGTCCGCGTCAAGGGGATCCTGCAGCGCAACAAGGAGCTGCAGGACATCATCGCGATCCTCGGCATGGACGAGCTCTCCGAGGAGGACAAGATCCTCGTCAACCGGGCTCGCCGCATCCAGCGCTTCCTGTCGCAGAACACCTACGTGGCCAAGCAGTTCACCGGCATCGAAGGTTCGACGGTCCCGCTGGAGGACACCATCGAGGCGTTCACCAAGATCTGCGACGGCGACTACGACCACGTCGCCGAGCAGGCCTTCTTCATGTGCGGTGGCCTCGACGACGTCGAGCGCCAGTGGGCGGAGATCCAGAAGAACCTCTGACCTCCACCCGTCAGCACGACGGCGGGCCATCTCCCCCCCGGGGGAGGGCCCCCCCCCCCCCC
>NZ_DKGR01000018.1:0-75277 GCF_002453335.1 Arsenicicoccus sp. UBA6765 | reverse complement strand
GTACAAGCCCCCCCCCCCCCCCCCCGCCGGCCGCGCCGCGGCCCCCCCCCGCGGGGGGGGGGCCCCGCCGTCGTCGTTCCCACCCGTATGCCGGGCGCCGGTCGGATCCGTGGTCAGCGCCTGTCGCGCGCCGCCCCGAAGCGGGCGAGGAAGGCCTGCATCGCCGGTGCTGCGGTGCCCGGGGTGAACTCCTGCAGCACGGCGGCCCGCCCGGCGGCGCCCTGGGTCGCCCGGCGGGCGGGGTCGGCGGCCACCTCGCGCAGCGCCTGCGCCAGCAGGTCGGCGCGGCCGGCGGGGATCACGTGCCCGGTCTGACCGTCGCGGACCAGCTCCGTGACCCCGGCGATGCGGGTGGTGACGACCGGGAGCTCGGTGGACATCGCCTCCATGAGCACGACGGGCAGGCCCTCCTGGAAGCTCGGCAGGCAGAACACGTCGGCCTCGCGGTACTCGAGGGGGAGGTCGTCCTGGCCCAGCGGCCCCACGAGCTCGACGACGTCCTCCAGCGCGCGCGCGGCGATGGTGGCGGCCAGCGTCTCGTGCAGCGGCCCGGCGCCGACCATGCGGACCCGGAGGGGGACGCCGGCGTCGCGCAGCTCGGTCACGGCGTCGAGCAGGACCGGCCCGCCCTTCTCCGGGACCAGGCGACCGACATACAGAACCCGCAGGGGCTCGCCCTCGGTCCGCACGCGGCCCTCGGGCGGCGGGGGATAGGCCTCGGGGTCGACCGTCATCCGCACGACGTCGAGCCGTGGCCACACCGCGGGGTCGACCATGCGCATGAGCTGGCTGCGGCAGAAGTCTGAGATGCAGGCAACCCCGCCCGCGGACCGGACCTTGGCGGGGAGGTCGAAGCGCTGCACGGCCTCGAACTCGGTCGGGCCGTGCATGCTGAAGCTCCAGGACCAGTCCTCGCCGAGGTCCTTCGCGAGGGCCACCGTCAGCCGGGCGACGTCGGCGGCGGCGTTGGCGAAGTGCACGTGCACGTGCCGCAGCCCTCGTCGCCGCATCTCGCGATGCAAGGTGACGGCCTCGGCGAAGTAGAACAGCTGCCAGAGGCGGGCCCTCGGTGTCAGCTCGCCGGTGCGCAGGGCCCGGGAGAGGCCGCGCAGCCAGGCGTCGGGCTGGGTGCGCAGCAGGGCCAGGTTGGCCAGGGCGGCGCGGCGCTTGTCCTTGACGACGTAGGTCGTGCGTGCGTCCTCGCGCATCGCCTGGGAGGCCAGCTGCTGCTGAGGACAGGGGTTGAGCGTGAAGGTGTCGACCCGGGTGCCACGCTCCCGGAGCGCATGCACCTCACGCTCGATGAAGGCGTGCGAGAGGGCGGGGTACTGGCTGACGAGGTAGGCGACGGCGAGGTCGTCCGACCCCTGCGGCTGGGCGGTGGTCACGGAGCTCCTTGGGGTGACGGGCTGGTCAGCGCGTGGACGTGTCTCGCTCCCACGCGGCGGTCGTGGTGCGACGGGCCTCGCGTCGGGCGTAGGCCGTGACGAGCACGTAGACGAGGGCGGACGGAATCATGGACGGACGCCGCACGATCAGGTCGACGAGGGCCTTGGAGGTGGATCGCGTGGACGTGGAGAAGTCCGGCGTGCGGCCGTCGTCGACCATCGCGCCCGGATCCTCCTGCGCCAGCTGGGCGTTGCCGCGAGCCACGCGGGTGCGCACCTTGACGAGCTGGCGGAGCGTCCGCGGGACCTGCACCTCGAAGGTGCCGTCGACGATGATCCGCTCGTCCAGGGAGAAGATGCGCTGCGCGAACAGGTCGTCGCCGAGCAGGTCGGGAAACTCGACGAAGCGGGACCGGCCGGCGCGGGACATCCCGTAGACGCCGAGGCCCACCAGCTTGTCCTGCACGTAGGGCAGCTCGGCGAAGACGTCGTAGAACGCGCGGACGAGCCAGGTCGCCTGCGCCGTGGCGAAGTGCACCTGGGGCGCGGCGGCCCGTGGCTCGTCCGTGTCGAGGACCCGGACCATCGCGTCCAGGGCGTCGGCGTCGAGGACGATGTCAGCATCCAGGTAGATGCGCGGGAAGACGGTGGCGACCGCGTCGGCGGCATTGATGGCCTGGACCTTGGAGGGGGTGGGCAGGTCCAGCACCTGCACGCCCGTATGCCGGCGGGCGCGCGCCACCGTGTCGTCGGTGCAGCCGTTGGCCGCGACGATCACCTCGAGGCGCCCGGCGCGAGCGTCTCCGTCCAAGGCCTCGAGGCAGCGGTCGATCACCCCGCCCTCGTCGTGGGCGGGGATGATCACGGAGGCGCGTGGTGCGATGTCGGGCGTGCTCACGGACGCGTGTCCTCGGAGGTGCGGCCGGTCTCGCGGTCCTTGGCGGCGAGTCGACGGGCATAGACGGCGCCGAGAGCCGGGGCCCTGCGCAGGACCTCGGCCTTGAGCCGGATACGACGGGCGTTGGGCATGAGCTGCGAGGCGACGGCGAAGTGATCGGCGGCCGTCGGCACGTCGCCGCGCCGGAGCGCGGACTCGCCGAGGTCGACCTGCTGCACGGCCGAGCCTCGCTCGAGCCGCAGGTCGAGGAACTGGCGCTCCTCGGTGCTGAGACTCGCACCGTGGAGCTCCGCCACGTGGGCGAGGACCTGCTGCTCTCCGGCATACATCCGCTCGCTCTGCGTGGAGAGCGAGCCGGCGGCACGGCGGTAGAGCGCGTGGTGCGCCGTGACGAAGCGGGCGGTCCAGCCGGCGTAGATGGCGCGCGCCCAGAAGTCGTAGTCCTCGCAGACCCGCATCGACTCGTCGAAGCCATCGATCTCCTCCCACATCCGTCGCGGGAAGACGGAGAAGATCGACACGAAGTTGTTCTCCAGGATGCGTCGGCGCTGCTCGGCCGCCGCAGGCGTTCCCGAGGGGAGGACGGTGCGGCCCTGCACGATGCCGGCGCCGCTCATCAGATGCGCGTCGCAGGTGACGAAGGTGCGCTCGTCCCCGCCCGCCAGCCAGCTGTCGACCGCCGTCTGCACGTACGGCGGTAGAAGGATGTCGTCGGCGTCCAGCAGCGCGACCAGCTCACCGCGAGCTTGGCGGATGGCCGAGTTACGGGCACCCGGCAGGCCCCGGTTCTCCTGGGTGACCACCCGGACGAGGTCCCCGTAGGCCGCGGCGATGGCCCCGGTCCGGTCGCTCGAGCCGTCGTTCGTGATGACGACCTCGATGTTCGGGTACGTCTGGGTGAGTGCACTCGTCACGGCTGCGCCGAGGAAGGCCTCGGCCTGGTATGCCGGGATGACCACCGACACGAGCGGCTGGCGCGCTGGCATGGGTACTCCAATTCATGGGTGCGTGGACGTCTTGGCAGAGCCCCTCACCGCTTCTGACGACGTCCTGGTGCCGACCAGTCTAGGTGGACGTCATAGGAGGGTCTGGATTTTGCCGGATTGACGTGGCCGTCCAGATCACTCCCTATGATGGAAGGCATGGCCTGCACTCCTTCTGACGCTCTGACCAACGAGCGCCTCCGCTGATGGCGGAAGGCGACACCGTCGGCGGAGGGATGCTCAAGACGCTGCTGAAGGGCACCACGTGGCAGGCGCTGGGGCAGTTCCTGCCCCTCATCATCAACCTGGCGCTGACCCCGTACATCATCGAGGGCCTGGGTGCGGAGATCTACGGAATCTTCCTACTCATCAACACGATTCAGCTCTTCATGTCGAGCTTCGACGGGGGCATCGGGCCTAGCGCGAGCCGGTACTTCACCCTCTACGCAGGCAGGGCGGACGCGGCGGCGACCACACGGCTGCTGGTCACGCTGCTCACCATCGTTCTGGGAACGGCGACGGTGGTCTTCGGCTTCTTCTTCCTCGCCACCCCCGCGATCATCGACTTCTTCCCCGTCACGCGCCCGGACCCCGAAGGGGCAGCCTTCCTGCTGCGCACGATGGTGGTGCTGGTGGCCATGGCCCAGATCCGTGGCCTGTTCGCCTACGTGCTCTTTGCCGAGCACAAGTTCGCCATCACCACCACGACCGGCTTGGCAGGGCACGTCATCTACGTCATCGGGTTGGTCTGGACCATCGAAGGCAACCATGGGCTCAAGGGCATCGCCCTGACGTTCATCGTTCAGCAGCTGATGGCGACCCTGGCGATCATCCCTGCGGCTCTCAAACATCTGTCAAGGTCTGGGGTCGGGCTGCTGGCCTGGCCCGACCTGAAGGAGTTCTTCGGATACTCCTGGAAGGTGCAGTTCTCCAGCCTCCTGGACATGGTGTCCCTCCAGGGTGACATGCTCATCGTCTCCAAGTTTGCAGCCGTGCAGCAGCCCCAGTTCGGACCTGGGGCCAACTTCGCCCAGCAACTGCGCATGGTCCCCATGAACGCCTTCAGTCCCGTTCAGGCCATGCTGGGCCGTTCGGTGGGTGGAAAGGGCGAGGCGGCAGCTGTCGCTGACTTTGCGCGGATCCAGAGGCTGTGGGTGCTTGGTGTGGTCGGCTGGGTCGCTGTCGGCGCGCCCGCTGCCTACTACGGGGTCACGCACTGGGTCAAGATGGGCTCCTCGCTTCCAGGTTTGGTAAGCGCCGTACTCTTGGCGGGGCACCTCTTCTACCTGATCGGCATCATCCAGATTCTGTGGTGCCTGGCGGTGGGCCGCTCAGACCTTGAGCTGAAGTACGGCCTCATCGCCACCGGACTCAACCTCAGTCTGACCCTTCTGCTCGTCATTCCTTATGGGGTCGTCGGGACGATCGTCGCGACGGTCGTGGCTCAGCTGGTCGCTTCCATCGCCCTGACGCTGATGATGAGGCGATCGCTGCCGCATCGAGCGCCATCACCTTGGCGTCAGATTCCCTACGACGTCGCAGCACTGGCCGCATCGATCTCCTATCTCTGCGTCTATGGCGCACAGATGCTCGTCGGCAACGTCGTCCCGACGGGCCCCTTTGCGTTGCTCCTCTGCGGCTTGGCCGCGGCTCCGGCCGCCTGCGTGTACGCAGTGCTCGTGATCGGCCCAGCGGAACTCCGCTCGATGGTCGGTCGTTTGGTCAGCGGACGAATTCGACTGGGAAGGTGAAAGCGTGAAGCACGACCTTGCAGACAAGGACCTGTCTGGCGCGGCAGAGGCCTTTCGACGTCTGTGCGCGTCCGACCGTAAAGTCAACGACCAGCCTGGGAGCATTCTGACGCTGGCGGTTTGGCGTGCTGGGCAGGTTCTGAGTGGCGTCCCCGGCGTCCGGGCCTTCGTTCTCAGGCGCCTCTGCCAGGTGGCGGACGGCCTGTGGGTGCGTGGGGTCATCGGGGCGGAGCTGCCCCCTCAGGTCGTTGCGGGCCCCGGCTTGTGCTTGGCACACGCAGGGCGAGGGGTGGTCCTCCACCCTGAAACCCGCATCGGCGCCGATGTCAAGATCTATCACCAGGTGACGGTGGGTGTCCGGGACGCAAACGGCGCACCCGAGATTGGGGATCGTGCGATGCTGGGCGCCGGCAGCAAGATTCTGGGACCGATTGTGCTCGGGGACGGCACCCAGGTGGGGGCGAATGCCGTCCTCCTTACGAGCACGGAACCCGACAGCAGCTACGTAGGCATTCCCGCTCGTAGAGTGGCGGGAGGCAAGGGGGAGGCGAAATGGTAAATACCCAGAGGGACAAGCGTGCATGGATGGCTGCGACTCTGACGCTGGGAGTCCTGGCTTCGGCTGCTTGCCAGTCGGAGGGTGGCGGACCTAAGCCTTCGACAACCCAAGCCAAGCCAAGTTCCAATGCACCCACTCTACCCACGGTCATGGCGACCCCGGGATATTCCGCAACCCCGGTCCCTGATCCCAAGGCGGCGGATACGCCCCCCAGCCAGATATTTAACGCTGGCACCAATGTTTTCAAAGTGGACGTGAGCACGGCTCCGACCCACCCCAACTCTGCAGCCATGGTGCAGAATCTTCGCAACCAGATCACGCCTCACTGGGGCGGGATCGCAGCATTCAACAACGATCGGTACAACCCCAGCTACTACGTCGTGGACAGTAAGACACCCCGAGTTGATCTGGAGTTCTTCAACTGCCAGAACAAACCTGGCGTTCCCGAGGGGCTGATGGATGGACCGGCAATGTTCAAGCAGGTACCTATCCCGGCAGGGGCGATACCCGCTGCAGGAACCGACTCAACCCTGACCCTCTATGACCCCACTACGGACCAGTTATGGGAGTTCTGGGTCTTGCGCAAGCAGGCCAAGAACCCGAACAAGTGGGAGGCCTGCTGGGGTGGACGCATCGATAACGTCTCAAAGTCACCAGGGTTCTTTGATTCCCCATACGGTGCAAGTGCGTCTGGGCTCGTGACAACTGGCTCGATGGTGACGCTGAAGGAGGCTGCGTCCGGCAAGATCGAGCACGCCATGGCCCTCAACCTCATCGAGACCGGCCACCACAGTCGAATTTGGTACCCGGCGAATCGCAGTGACGGAAACTCCAGCAATCCGAACGCCATCCCTGAAGGGGCAAGGTTGCGCTTGGACCCCTCGGTGAACGTTGACGCCCTTCAGATGACCCCGCTGGCCAAGGCAATAGCCAAGGCAGCTCAGAAGCACGGATTCATCGTGGTGGACACCGCACATGCTGTCGCAGTCATTGCCGAGAGCGGACAAGCACAGCAGGCCAAAACAGGGAAGGACCCGTGGGGGCCGATTCTGGGAGGCGTGCCCAACTACAAGCAGCTGGAGGGATTTCCTTGGGACAAGGTGCAGGTCATTCAGCAGGAATACGGCAAGCCGGGGTCATGACGACGACTCAGCGATGGAGCTAGCAAGACGGTGGGGCCACGAGGATCTCCTCGTGGCCCCACCGTCATAGTAGTCAGCTGGTCAGTTGTTGTTTGTCCTCGTGCTCACCTGACGCGCGGGCGCGCCAGCCATGATGGCCAGGGCAGGCACCTCACCTCGAACGACCGAGCGGGAAGCGATGACTGCGCCGTCTCCGATCCGCGCCCCCGGCAGGATTGTGGCGCCGGCTCCGATCCAGACGTCGCTTCCGATGACGATGCCATCACCGTGCCAGGGTTGGTCCCTGACCAGTTGGCCAGCTCTCATGCCGTGGTTGGACCCCACTAGCGTGCACTGTTGCGACACAAGGCAATCAGGACCGATGACGATTGGCGCACCTGCGCAGCGAATGTTGTTGAACTCGCCCACGTAGGTTCTAGCACCTATCTCGAGTCGAGCGCCCTCGAGCCCGCCGCCGTTGGAGACCGACAGGACACTGGGGCCAGCCACGTGCACCCGGTCCTTCAGGGTCACGTCTTCCACGCGGCCGTCGAACAGCACGCCCCGAGTCAGTCGGGCGTTGGGGTTGGCTAGGCGGAGGCGCTGCAAAGGCAGAGCAGTGCCGCGCACGTAGCGAACGATTTCCTTCGCGATGGGAATCATGAATCCTCCAGGACCCGTCGTCGCTCGATGCCGTCATCGCCGGTCTTGGTCGTCAGGTTGTGCACCAGGACCGTCCGCCCAGCAATGCCGGCGATGAGCCACATCAAGTAGTTCGGGAAGGGGTAGGGGTTAGGGCTCGTCATGCTGGGGACGAACCACACCACCAGTGCGAACAACAGGAAGAGCCACCACAGTCGGAGTTCCCCCCGGCTGCGTCGTGCGCGCCAGAGTATCGTGAGCGGCCCCATCACGACGATAGCGATCCACAAGAGGGCGCCGGGGATGCCGGTTTCAACGGCTCGCGACAGGAAGACGTTGTGGATCTCGATAGTGACCGTCGTGATCGGGTAGTCGGGTGCTTGCCGCACCCATTCTGTGCCGATGTCGATAAAGCGACTCCAGCCGATACCGAACAGGGGTTGCTCCGCGAGTGCCCTCCAGCCTGCTTCATAGGTGTTGGCCCGGTCGTAGAGGGAGCGAGAAGTGGTCAGGCGCCCCGTGGCCAGTTCCATCAAGCTCGGCACAGCCACCAGGATCGCGCCGAGGGCCGCCGTGCCGAGCACTGCCACGAGGGCGAGCCAACGCCTGGCCCCTGGAACGAACAGACCAACGAGAACGACCCCGAGCACCGCTGCCAACCAGGACGATCGCGTCAGCGTCAGGATCAGGCCCGCGGTGCTAGCTGGGATGGTGATGAGCACCAGGGCTCGCCACCCAGCATTGCGTGTGCGAATCCATAGCAGGGCGGCCGCGAACGCGCACAAGGCCAACGCCATCCCATTGGCCTCGCTCGAGAGGAAGGGACCAACAGCGCGCGGGTCGTTCTTAGCCATGGGACTGTTGGCGAGGTAGTCCATGATGTAGCGCGGGAAGACAAGTCGCTGGGGTCCGACCATGGAGAGGACGGACACCACTCCGAGGTAGAGCCCGATGACCGTCAGCGTTTGCAGCAGAAGGTCACGGCGACGGGTGCTGGAGAAGATCAGTCCGCCCACCGCAAACATCAGGAACGGCACCATGATGCGGTCCAGCAGTGCATAGGACCCGTTCGCAGTCGTCAGGGTGCCCACGGTCAGCGCCGACCACGCAGTCCACAGAGTCAAGATTGCCATGACGACGTAGACGGGCACGCCCCGCAGCCGGTCGCGACGAGGCTCAAGCGCCAGCAGCATCAGCGATCCCAGGAGCAACACGCGGTCGGGCGGGACGGGGAAACCCATCAAGCCGCTGTTGCCCGAGAATACGTTGAGTGCCGTCGACCCAAGGAAGAGCCAGACGTATGCAGGTATCCGTTCCGGCGGTGCTCCCGCAGGAGGGGGCGGCTCCAGCGCCGGGTGGGTGCTTGTAGTCGTCGTCACGACCGGATGTCAGACCGCGCGTCGTCAGTGGTCTTCGCCACGTGCGATCCCTCGGCCCGCGCCATCCGGTGGTTGTGCGAACGCACACGACGACGGTCCAGCAGTATCGCGAGCAGCAGGGCAAGACCCAGGCCGAGAACGAGGCCCGCGAGGGCGTAGCGCTGCTGGTTGGCGGCCTTGGTGGAGTCTGCGAGGGCCGCTGGCTTGACGACAATCAGGTTGGCGGCCTGGGACCCCTGGGAGATCTGCTGACGGTACTTCTCCGACAGAGCGTCCATCTGCGCCTGCAGGACGGCCGACCTTGCCGCCGTTTCCGCAGCGCGCCGCTGAGCTGCCGCGATGGTGGCCGCCGGACGATCGGCGCCGATGGCGCGATTGGCGGTAGTGCTCGCCGAGTCGCTTGCAGCCTTGGCTTGACCCCAGTCAGAAGCGACCTTGTTCAGCTGCTGGAGCGTGACGGCGGGGTCGCTCTCACCCTTCTTGGAGTTGACCGCCTCAGCGAGGTCGTCGGCAGCCTTCTGTGCCGACTGGACGGCAGCTTCCCGGTCCGGGCTCTTGGCCTCGATGCGGATCACGTTGGAGTCCGGGACGGGGGAGGCGGTGACCTCGGTGCCGGCGGGGATGTCACCCTTGCCCTCGACGCCGCGGTCGTTGACCCAGCGCGCGTAGTTGGCGGCCATCTGCTGGGTAGCCTGGGGGAAGCCCGCGATCGCCCCCGCGGAGATGTTTCCGCTACCGACGGAGGTCCGCGCCTCGGCGGTGTACATCGGCGCCTTGGCCGCGCCGAGCATGTAGCCCACGACGGCGAGCGCGAGCGGGAGGGCCACCGCGAGCCACCACCGCTTGGCGAGCGCCGAGAGTGGGGAGGACGGGGTGGTCTGGGGGTGTGCTGTGGTCACGAGACTCCTTCAGAGGGACGGTCGGACCGTCGTGGTGCTGTCGTTGGTGGTATCAGTGGTCGGTCGTTGGTGCAGGGGCCGCGTCGACCCGCCGCCCGGCGGCCACGACGTAGGCCTCTCGGCGCCGTCGGCTCACGCGCGTGCCCATCCCCAAGGGGAGCATGCTGAGCAGCGCGACCGAGATCGCGGCCGGCGTCGGGCGCACGCGGAGGCTATCCAGAGCCGACCTCCGGGCGCGGCGTCCGTCGCCCAGCAGCAGATACTCGCGCGCCAACCTGGCATCGTCCTGAGCCATCCGCTGGCGGAAGACGTCCGCGTCACCGTGTCGACCCGATGCCATGGCCTCACGAAGGATCCACTGGGATGCCTCCAGGCTCGGGACGACGTTCTTGACGCTGTCGTTGGCGCCGTGAATCCGGTAACGCACCAGTGGGCGCCGCACGTACCAGCTCGACGCTGCGTCCTCGGCGGCCGACACCACAAGGAAGAGATCGTACGACGTTCCCGCCTGCGCAGGAACGGCATCCCAGTCGATGGCCGAGCGGCGGAGCAGTGCCCCGGCCAAGGTCACGGCGCCCTGGGCCGCGATCGCGCTGAACGGTGTGTGCAACCCCTCAGGCAAGGACTCTCGGTGGGTGTCGTGCTGCAAGGTGGTGGTCGCCTCGGCCAGCTCGTGCCCTGCGACGTCCACGAGCTGGAGGTCGCAGAACGACGCGGTCAGCTCGGGCCGGTCCGCGAAGGGTGCCGCGAGCGTCTCGAGCGCATCCGGCTCGAAGGCGTCGTCGTCGTCGAGCTTGATCACCAGCTCGCCGGTGGCCCGGCGGAAGCCGTCGATCGCGTTGGCCATCATCCCGATGTTCTCCGGACGGCCGACGTAGGTGATGCGGTCGTCGTCGAACGAGGCCACCACCTCGCGGGTCTCGGGGTCGTCGGCGTTGTCGCAGACGATGACCTCCAGGTCCCGCAGGGTCTGTCCGAGGACCGACCCCAGGGCCTCACGCAGCATCGCGGGCCGCTTGTACGTCGGCACCACGACAGAGACAAGTGGCGGTCTGTCGTTCGCGGTCATGGTCGTCTCCCCCCAGAGGTGCTGGCACCACCAGGGGCGACTCGCTCGAGCCGATTGCCTGGCTGGTCTTGGCATTCAGCGTCCAGGTTACCCAGCGTGCTCGTCTGACGGCAGCCTCTTGTCGAAGCCCACTCCATGTGTGGAATCAGGTGCCTCGTAGTAGTCGGTAATGACGCAATGTGTAAGCACTAGATCGACATCTAGTCACATTTCACCATTCTTTCGGACTAGTCACCACGCAACGGACAGCATCATGGATTTCGCCCTCCCGACGCGGTCCGTGGCTCCTCGTCCGGGCTTGTAGCATGAGACGAATCGTCCCCGAGGGTGGAGGAGCCTTCCGTGCCACTGCAGGTCCAACTCGTCTCCGCGGATCGTCCGGTCTGGGAGGGCGAGGCCTCCGCCGTCACCGCCCGCACCACCGAGGGCGAGCTCGGCATCCTGCCGGGCCACGCACCGCTGCTGGGTGTCCTGGTCGAGGGCCAGGTCTCCATCACCTCCGGCGAGGGGCGCCAGGTCGTCCAGATCGACTCCGGCTTCCTCTCCGTGCACGACGACAAGGTGACGTTGGTCGCGGAGCACGTGGACACCGACGCGGCACCTCGCGCCGAGCGCCACTAGGTCGCGACGGTGGCGGGCATTGAGGTCGCGGAGATCGCGGTCGCCGGTGCCCTCCTGCTGCTCGTCCTGCTCACGACGCTGGTCTTCGTGCGTCGACGCCTGATCTCCGACGGCGCACCGATGTTCCTCTGTGCCGTCCGTCCCACGCGTGAGGATCCCTGGCGCCTGCGACTGGCGCGCTACGACACCGACGCTCTGCTCTTCTTCACCCTCTCCGGGGTGTCCCTCGTGCCGAGCCACGTGATGCCGCGAGCGGGGGTCGAGGTGCTGGGCGTCCACACGCCGTCCCGTGGGGAGTTCCCGTCCCTGATCGACGACCCGCTCGTCATGCGCTGCGCCCAGGGCGAGGTGGCCTTCGACCTGGCTCTGCCGCGTGACGACTGCACCGCGGTCCGGTCCTGGCAGGAGGCGCGGCCACCCGGTCGTCCCCCGCGCGCAGCCTGAGATCGCCTGGCGCGCGCCGACCACAGAGCCCTTCAGCCGCGACCGGGCGATCAGCTGGAGCGACCGCCGCCCGGCTGCCAGAGGACATCGCCACCTGCCTCGAGGTTCGCGACGCGGGCGAGGATGAACAGCAGGTCCGAGAGGCGGTTCAGGTACTTCGCGGTGAGCACGTTGACGCCGCCCTCGCCTTTGTCGGCTCCCTCGGGGGCGGGCTGGTCGCCATACTGCTCGATGGCCGCCCAGGTGCTCCGCTCGGCCCTCCTCACGACGGTGCACGCGAGGTGCAGGTAGGCCGATCCGGGCGTCCCGCCCGGGAGGATGAACGACCGGAGCTTGTCGAGCTCGCCGTTGTAGCGGTCGCAGTCGGCCTCGAGCTCGTCTATCCACGGCGCCTGGACCCGCAGGGGCGGGTACTCCGGGGTCTCGCTGCGCAGCGGGTTGCACAGGTCCGCTCCGACGTCGAAGAGGTCGTTCTGGATCCGCGTGAGGGTGGAGACGACGTCCTCGCGCAGCGACCCAGCCGCGACGGCGATCCCCAGGGCGGCGTTCGCCTCGTTGCTGTCCGCGTAGGCCTGCAGTCGCGGGTCGGTCTTGCTGGTGCGCGAGAAGTCGCCGAGGTGGGTGGTGCCGTCGTCGCCGGTCCGGGTGTAGATGCGCGTGAGGTTGACCATGACGGCATCGTCGCACGCGCGTCTGAGCCGGCCTCGGCCGGGAACCGACGCAGCCCTGCCGAGGAAGGGCACCCTAGGTGTTCAATGGGTGACGACACATCACTTTGAGTACTCGGCTGCTGGTGGTCGCACCGGTCAGCCACGTGGGGGCCCTCATGGCCAGAGCGCGCACGCATCCTTCGGTGACGACGGTGGAGGTCGTCGTGCCCGGGGCCGAGCTGCGGGTCACCGGTCGACTGGACGCCGGCAACGACCACCAGCTGCGCGAGGAGCTGCACCGGGCCATCGTCCTCGGTGAGGGTGAGCTGGTCCTCGACCTGGCGGAGGCCGAGATCCACGACTCGACCGCGCTCGCCCTCGTGGCCGGCGTGCACCACAGGGCGGCGCGCGAGGGACGCACGCTGGTCATCGTCGACCCGTCCGACCGCTTCGAGCGGGTGGTCGCCGCGATGCGTCTGGGCAAGGTCCTGCAGCGCCGCCGTCGTGCGACCTCCGCACCTGTGTCCACCGTCACCGTCGGCAGGCCTCCCGCCCAGGGCTGACCCGCCGGTAGTTTGCCGACATGGCTGACGAGCAGATGACCGAGCGCCCCAAGGACCGACCGTGGGTGATGCGGACCTATGCCGGTCACTCCTCGGCCGCCGCCAGCAACGCGCTCTACCGCACCAACCTCGCCAAGGGGCAGACCGGTCTGTCCGTCGCCTTCGACCTGCCCACCCAGACGGGGCACGACCCGGACCACGTGCTCGCGCGCGGCGAGGTCGGCAAGGTGGGTGTCCCGGTGAGCCACGTCGGCGACATGCGCGCGCTCTTCGACGGCATCCCGCTCGCGGAGATGAACACCTCCATGACCATCAACGCCACGGCCATGTGGCTGCTCGCGCTCTACGACGCCGTGGCGGAGGAGCAGGCCGAGGCCGCTGGAGCCGACCCCCTCGAGACCCGGCGCAGGCTGGCGGGCACCACGCAGAACGACATCGTCAAGGAGTACCTCAGCCGCGGCACCCACGTCTTCGGCCCGGGACCCTCGCTGCGGCTGATCACCGACATGATCGCCTTCACCGTCACCGAGATCCCGCGGTGGAACCCGATCAACATCTGCAGCTATCACCTGCAGGAGGCCGGCGCGACCCCCGTGCAGGAGCTCGCCTACTCCCTGTCGACGGCCACGGCCGTGCTCGACGCCGTCGTCGCCGCGGGTCAGGTGCCTCAGGAGAGCCTGGGCGACGTCGTCGGCCGCATCTCCTTCTTCGCCAACGCCGGCGTGCGCTTCGTCGAGGAGATGTGCAAGATGCGGGCGTTCGTCCAGCTGTGGGACGAGCTGACGCAGGAGCGCTACGGCGTGCAGGACCCCAAGCAGCGCCGCTTCCGCTACGGCGTGCAGGTCAACAGCCTGGGCCTGACGGAGGCGCAGCCGGAGAACAACGTGCAGCGCATCGTCCTCGAGATGCTCGCCGTCACCCTGTCCAAGGACGCCCGCGCCAGGGCCGTGCAGCTGCCGGCCTGGAACGAGGCCCTCGGTCTACCTCGGCCCTGGGACCAGCAGTGGTCCCTGCGCATCCAGCAGGTGCTGGCCTACGAGTCGGACCTGCTCGAGCACGAGGACATCTTTGCCGGCTCCACCGTGGTCGAGGCCAGGGTCGCCGAGCTGGTCGCCGGGGCCAAGGAGGAGATGGCTCGGATCGAGGCTATGGGTGGCGTCATCGAGGCGGTGGAGTCCGGCTACCTCAAGTCCGCGCTCGTCGCCTCGCACGCCGAGCGCCGGCGGCGCATCGAGGCGGGCGTCGACAAGGTCGTCGGCGTCAACTGCTTCCAGGGTACCGAGCCCAGCCCGCTCACGGCGGACCTCGACACGGCCATCCACGTGGCCGACCCCGACGTGGAGGAGCGAGCCGTCGAGGCGGTGCGCCGCTGGCGGGACGAGCGCGACGCTGACCCGGACCGACGTGCGGCGGCCCGGGACGCACTGGAGCGGCTGCGCACCGACGCAGCCTCCACGACCAACCTGATGGCCGCGTCCATCGAGTGCGCCAGGGCCGGCGTCACCACGGGGGAGTGGACCGACGCGCTGCGGGAGGTCTTCGGCGAGTACCGCGCGCACACGGGCGTCTCCTCCGCGCCGGTGGCGGGCGGTCCTGACCGTATGTCGACCGCTGAGGACAGCGGGGTCACCGACTGGCGCGGTGAGCTGGCCGGCGTCCGGGACGCGGTGCGGCGCACCGGCGACGAGCTCGGCACGCACCTGCGCTTCCTCGTGGGCAAGCCGGGGCTGGACGGGCACTCCAACGGCGCCGAGCAGGTGGCGGTGCGGGCACGTGACGCGGGGTTCGAGGTCGTCTACCAGGGCATCCGGTTGACACCAGAGCAGATCGTGGCCGCCGCGGTGGCCGAGGACGTGCACGTCGTGGGCCTGTCCATCCTGTCCGGGTCGCACATGTCCCTGGTCCCCGAGGTGCTGACCGGTCTGCGCGAAGCCGGCGTGACGGACGTGCCCGTCGTGGTCGGTGGCATCATCCCGGATGCCGACGCCCGCCGGCTGCGGGAGCTGGGCGTGGCCGCGACCTTCACGCCCAGGGACTTCGGGCTCAACGACATCATGGTCCAGGTGGTTGACGTCATCCGTGAGGCACGAGGGCTCGCAGCGCGGCTAGAGTGAGGGCCCATGAGCGACCTGCAGTGCCCTGCAACGCTGCTCGTCGCCCGCGACGGCCATGCGGCGTACGCGCACCCGGGCCTCCTCACCGACGACGGCGGGTGGCTCACGGACGTGGGCGCCACCCAGATGGTCGTCCTGGCCGAGCGACTGGCCGCGGACCCGTCGGTGCGCATCTCCGCCGTCTACAGCAGCCCTCTCGCGCGCTCCGTGCAGAGCGGGCGACTCGTCTCCGACGCGCTCGGGGTGCCCCACGAGGTGGTCGGCGGGCTGGAGGAACGCGCGGTCGGGGAGCTGGCCGGACAGCAGGTGGGTAACCCCGTCATGGCGCACGTCATGCACGCCTGGACGACCGGCGACCTGAGCGCCGCCGTCCCGGGGGGCGAGGACGGCTACCAGGTGGTCCGCCGCGCGCGACAGGCGATGGAGTCCATCGCCGACCAGCACCGTGGGGAGTCCGTGCTCGTGCTGGCCCACCGGTGGATCATGTCGTTCGTCCTGCCGCGGCTGTCCCACAACGTGCTGGACGACCTCGCGACCGACCACGTCGTGCCGCACGGCGTGCCCGCACGGGTGCGCATCGACGCCGACGGTTGGGTCCTCGACGAGTGGCCCGGTCACCGGCGAGCCTGAGCGCGAAGGATCAGTGCGAGGGCGAAGGTCGTGCGTGCACGAGCTCGTCCGCCAGCCGCAGCACGTCGGGGTCGACGTCGGGATGCATCTTGCGGACGAAGGCGGCCGGGGTGTCCGCGGCCCGGGCCAAGAGCGCTGCATCGACCCACTCGGGGTTGGAGGCGCCCTCCGGGAAGTCGGCGTAGGTGGTACGACCGGTGCGCACCTGGAGGTCCGCCTGGGCGGACAGCACGGAGGATGTGTAGAGCTCGTCGGGCGTCCTCGTGGTGCGGAAGAAGCGGGGGAGCTCGGGGCGCTGGTCGGTGACGGCGAGGAGCCGGTCCACCGCCCGGGCGGACAAGGTGGCCCAGACGGCGGCCTTGACCACGGGGACGGGCGCGGCCGCTCGTCGGGGGACGCCGACGTACCAGTGGTGGGACGTCGGTGAGCGCACGGCCTGCAGCTGGCCCGGGAGCCGGTGGGCTGCTCGCCAGGCCAGGGGGCCGGTGACGCGCCGCAGGATCTCGGGCCCCGGGAGGTGGCGCCAGGTCCACGTGTAGGTCTCGGGGGAGTCGCCGTGCAGGTCCAGCACCGCGTCGCTGCCGTCCGTGGCGACGCCGGACTCCCAGGAGGCCAGGTCACGGATCGGGTAGTCCTGACCGGAGAGCAGCACGAAGTGCGACGCGTCCGACCGGCGCCGTGCCTCCCGCAGGGCACGGAGCTGCGCCTCGACCATCGTCCAGTCTCCCCAGCGCACCGTGATGTCGTCCTCGTAGGTCTGCACGCCCATCTCGGCGCACGCCCGCTCGTCCATCAGCCCCGGGACGTCATAGCGCAGCATCACGTCGCTGGTCGGCGACAGCTCGCGGATGCGCCGGGCATTACGAGCGACGGCATCACCACGGGTGTGGCACATGAGGACGTAGCAGAATCGGGGCTCGGTCACACCGACCGACTCTACCGGGCGGTGAGGGTTGTGGTGGCCGTTCCCGGGTGAGTGCGAGGTCAGAACAGGCGGGAGGCCGAGGTGTCGATGCCCTTGAGGTCGTCGTAGTCCAGGGTCACGCAGCGGATGCCCCGGTCGGTGGCCAGCGTCCGGGCCTGCGGCTTGATGAGCTGGGCGGCGAAGACGCCGGTGACGGGAGCGAGGGCGGGGTCGCGGTTGAGGAGCTCGAGGTAGCGCGTCAGCTGCTCGACGCCGTCGATCTCGCCGCGCCGCTTGATCTCGACCGCCACGTGGCCGCCGCCCTCGTCCTTGCACAGGATGTCGACCGGCCCGATGGCCGTCATGTACTCCCTGCGCACCAGCGAGTAGCCGTCGCCGAGGGTGTGGATGTGCTCGGCCAGGAGCTTCTGCAGGTGCGCCTCGACGCCGTCCTTGACCAGGCCCGGGTCCACCCCCAGGTCGTGCGAGCTGTCGTGCAGGACCTCGTGGATCACGATGCGCAGGGCGTCGCCCGACTTGGCGTTGCGGACGACCCACACGGCCGTGGCACCCTCGGCGGCCTCGGTCTCGTCGGGCTGGATCTCGGCCAGGGCGCACGGCGGGGTCATCCAGTTGAGCGGCTTGTAGCTGCCGCCGTCGGAGTGCACCAGGACCGAGCCGTCGCCCTTGATCATCAGCAGCCGGGTGGCCAGGGGCAGGTGGGCGGCCAGCCGGCCCTCGTAGTCGACGGCACAGCGGGAGATGACGAGTCGCACGACAGGTCACCCTAGTCCGCGCGAGCGGTCCGGGCCGTATGCCGCCGGCCCGCCGCGTGCCCGAACCACCGCGAGAGCGCCGGGCGACCGGCATACCCGCCAGTAGTTTTGTGACCAAGCCCGCAGTCCGACAGTCTTGCCACCAGCATCACCCCCCTCAAGACTTCCAGGCATGGAGCGATCGTTGGACACCATCGGAGTGGTCGGGCTCGGCACCATGGGTGCGGGCATCGTCGAGGTCTGTGCACGGCACGGCCTCAGCGTCGTCGCCGTCGACATGGACGACGCCGCCGTCGACCGTGGTCGTGGGCACGTCGAGCGGTCGACGGGCCGGGCCGTCGAGCGCGGCAAGATGCCGGCGAAGGAGCAGCAGGAGATCCTCGGACGGATCACCTTCGCGGCCGACCTCGAGGCGGTCGCCGACTGCGACCTGGTCGTCGAGGCGGTCCCCGAGATCCTCGCCATCAAGCGGGACCTGTTCGCGAGGCTGGACGGCATCGTCAAGGAGTCCTGCGTCCTCGCGACCAACACCTCGAGCCTGTCCGTGACCGAGATCTCCGTGGCGACCAGCCACCCCGAGCGCGTGCTCGGCCTGCACTTCTTCAACCCCGCTCCCGTGCAGAAGCTCGTCGAGATCATCTCCACCGTCGTCACCGACCCCGACATCGTCACGGCCGCCCGCGAGCTCGCCGAGCGCCTCGACAAGACCCCCGTGGTGGTCGGCGACAAGGCCGGGTTCATCGGCAACTACCTGCTCTTCGGCTACCTCAACCACGCCATGAGCATGTACGAGTCGCGCTACGCCACCCGCGAGGACCTCGACGCCGCCATGCAGCACGGCTGCGGCTACCCGATGGGCCCGCTGGCGCTGCTCGACCTGATCGGCCTGGACACGGCCTACCAGGTCCTCGACACGATGTACCGCGAGGGACGCGACAAGCTGCACGCCCCGAGCCCGATCCTCAAGCAGATGGTCACGGCCGGGCTGCTGGGCCGCAAGACCGGCCGCGGGTTCTACACCTACGAGGCGCCCGGCTCCGGCAAGATCGTCGCGGACGCGCTGACCCCCGTCGAGTCGCAGTCTCCCCGGCCCACCCGTGACGTCGCGACGGTCGGCGTCGTCGGCACCGGCACCATGGCCGCCGGCATCGTCGAGGTGTTCGCCAAGGCGGGCTACCCCGTCGTCGTGGTCGGCCGCACCGACGACAAGGTCGCCGGGGTGTCCGCCGCCATCGCCAAGAGCATGGACCGGGCGATCAGCAAGGGGCGCGCGACGGAGGAGGCCAAGGCAGAGGCGCTCGGTCGCGTCACCGCCGCCACCGACGTGTCCGCGCTCGCCGACGTCGACCTCGTCGTCGAGGCCATCGCCGAGGACGTCGACGTCAAGACCGAGATGTTCCGCCGGCTCGACGAGGTCTGCAAGCAGGGGGCGATCCTCGCCACCACCACAAGCTCGCTGCCCGTCATCCAGGTCGCGGCGGCCACGAGCCGTCCCGGCGACGTCATCGGCATGCACTTCTTCAACCCCGCCCAGGTGATGAAGCTCGTCGAGGTCGTCACGACGGTCTCCACGGAGGGCGACGTCGAGGAGACCGTGCTGCAGCTGTGCCGCACGATCGGCAAGGTGCCGGTCCGCTGCGGCGACCGCGCCGGCTTCATCGTCAACGCGCTGCTCTTCCCCTACCTCAACGACGCCGTCAAGATGCTCGAGGCCCACTACGCGACGGCCGACGACATCGACACGGCGATGAAGAACGGCTGCGCCCTGCCCATGGGCCCGTTCGAGCTGCTGGACGTCGTGGGCCTGGACGTGTCCTACGCGATCCAGCGGCAGCTCTACCTCGAGTTCCGCGACCGCGGCTACGCCCCGGCGCCGCTGCTGGAGCACATGGTCACGGCGGGCTACCTCGGTCGCAAGACCAAGCGGGGCTTCCGCACCTACTGACCACGGCCCGTATGCCGACGCGCCCTCCCTCTCGCTCCGGCGGAGGGAGGGCGCGACCTTTGCGACAATGGATGCATGCCCCGAGCCAACCGACGCAGCGAGCAGCACGTCCCGCTGGCGATGGGCCGGCTGGCGGGGATGGAGCGCCGTGAGGTCCACCCCGACGGTGCGTGGATCGTGCGGGGCGTCCGTGGGGCCTCGACGGGCAAGGTCTATCGCTGCCCGGGCTGCCAGCAGACCCTGAGCGATGCCGTCGCGCACGTCGTGGCGTGGCCGGCCGAGGGGCTGCGAGGCCTGCCGGACCGGCGGCACTGGCACACCCCGTGCTGGTCCGCCCGGGATCACCGCCACTAGCCCCCGGCATACCAGCTGGTCTGATGGCGCAGCCAGCCAGCCAGCCAGCCGTCCGCCCTGGCCCACCGTCCGCCGCCGTCCCCTTGCCCGTCCACCCGAGGAGCCGAGACCCCTTGCCCAGCCACGAGATCCGTGCCAACACCGTCCTCCCATCCCGCAGGGAGGAGATCGAGCTGCACACCGCCGACGGCCTCCGGCTCGTCGGAGAGCTCGCGCTCCCCGTGGACCGCGACCCCGTGGCGACCCTGGTGACGCTGCACCCCCTGCCGACCCACGGCGGCTTCATGGACAGCCACGTCTACAAGAAGGCCGCCAACCGGCTTCCGGCCCTGGCCGACATCGCCGTGCTGCGCTTCAACACCCGCGGTACGAGCTCGCCGCGCGGCACCAGCGAGGGGGAGTTCGAGCACGCCGAGGGGGAGCGCTTCGACGTGGCGGCGGCCATCGAGTACGCCGAGTTCCACGAGACTCCGCCGCTGCCGCACCGCTGGCTCGTCGGCTGGTCCTTCGGCACGGACCTGACCCTGATGTACGGCCTCGACCCGGCCATCGAGGGCGCGATCCTGCTCAGCCCTCCGCTGCGCTGGACCGGGTCCGAGCACCTGCGCGAGTGGGCGGTCGACGGACGGCCCCTCGTGGCGCTGGTGCCGGAGCACGACGACTACCTGCAGCCCGCCGAGGCGCGGGAGAAGTTCTCGGTCGTGCCGCAGGCCGAGGTCGTCGGCGTCGACGGGTGCAAGCACCTGTGGGTGGGGGAGACCTACGTCCGCCGCGCCCTGGACGAGATCGTCGCGCGGGTGCGACCGGGCTTCGGCCCCCTGCCGACGACGTGGGACGGCGAGGTCGTCGAGGACTGAGCGCCTGCGACGTCCCCTCAGTCGCGCTTGGCGTCCACGACGTCGACCAGCGCGCCCACGTCGCTCAGCCCCGACATCTCCGCGTCGGACAGGTGGATCCCGAAGGCGTTCTCCACGCTGAACATCAGGCTCACGTGCGCCAGGGAGTCCCAGCCGTCCACCTGGTCGGCGACGGTCTCGCGCGTCAGTGTGAGGTCGGGATCGGCCAGGACGTCGCGAAAGATCTCCTGGACCTGCTCGAGGGTGGTCGGCTCGGTCATCGATGCTCCTTCAGGGCAGGCAGCGCGACGGCGACATAGGTCGGCGGCTGCGGGAGGGGGCGGGTGAGGTCGAGGCTCCAGGTCTGCGGGGCGTCCGGGTCCTGAGGCCGGGGTGCGGCGTCGGCAGCGTCGGGCCTGACGCCCGCGTCGGCAGCGTCGGCACGACGCTCGTCGCGGGTGAACCCGCTGGACCGGTAGACGTCTCGCGAGGGGGTGTTCTTTGCGGTGGGCACGAAGTCGCCGCGCAGGCGCGCGAACCCGGCGTCGCGGGCGTGCTCGGCCAGTGCGACGAGCAGGCTCTGCTCGACGGTGCGCCCGATCACGCGGCAGGACATCACGAAGGTGTCCACGACCAGGTCGTCCCCGTCCGGCACGGCGACGAGCGCCGCGACCAGGCCGTGGTCGTCGAAGCGGTCCCGCACGCGCATCCCCCACACGACGGCCCGGTCGACGCCGGCGAGACGCTGCACGTCGGCCGCCGAGTGACGTCGGCCGGTGAGGTTGAACTGGTTGGTCTTGCCGATGAGCTGCACGATCCGCTGGGCGTTGACCTCGTCCAACGGCTCGATCGTGGCCGCGAGCTCGAGCCCGGCGAGGAAGTCCTCCCGAGAGCCGGCCTGCGCGGCGAACGCGCCGGCCTGTGCGCGGGCGCGGTACTGCGCGGTGCGGCGGGTGTCCTCGTGCGTCAGGGCGACGGCCTGCAGCCCCGGGAACCGAGCGATGGTGCGGAGGTACTCGGTCGGTGCGGCCGGCAGCTCGACGACACCGACCTGGGGCAGCGCCTGCCGGACGGCCTCCCGCTCGACGGGGTTGTCGTCGACGAAGACCAGGGCGTCGAGCCCGAGGTCCAGGTGTGCGGCCACCCGCTGCACGGCGAGCGGCTTGTCGTCCCAGGACGCCTCGAACGCGACGATGTCGTCCAGGGTCAGCCGCATGTCCGGGTGGCGTTCGAAGGGCTCCCGCGCGTCGTCGGGGTTGTTCTTGCTGACGACCGCGAGCAGCATGCCTCGGCGGGTGAGCTCCTTGAGCCAGGCCTGGAGGTCGACGTAGGCCTCGCCGGCGGCTCCCGATCCGAGCTGGATCCCGCCGACGCCGTCCTCGCCGACGACACCGCCCCACAACGTGTTGTCCAGGTCCAGCACGACGACCTTGCGTCCGAGCCCCAGGGCCGAGGCCGTGACGTCGAGGATCGCGGTGGCGAGGGTGGGGAGCGCCGCCAGGCCGACGGCGTGCTTGGAGTGGTACCAGTAGCGCGGGTCGTGCCACTGCGCCTCGCCGACCCGGGCGGCCACCGTCTCGGCATCCACGAGGTGCACGCCGTCGGGGGCTGCTGCCGCCAGCTCCAGCCCGAGGCGGCGGATCATCGCGACGCGGCCACCCGGCGACGCGAAGGCCAGGCCTGCGTAGGGGTCGTCGGTGGGCGGGACGAAGGTCGTCTGCACGATCCGCGCGCCGGTGCGCTCCTGCAGCACCTGCCACAGGCGCGTCCAGCGGGAGACCTCGGCGGCGACGTCCACCACCGGGTCGTCGCTGATCGGCGGCAGGTGCAGGTCACGGCGGTCGATCACGAGGGCCACCACGTCCGGCCCGAACGCGTAGAGCGCCGACGTCGGATCGTGCACCTGCTCCTCGTAGGCCCGGTAAGGGGTCTCGTGGACCTCCAGCCGGATGCCGTGCGCGAGTGCCGCCACCCGCAGCGCGACCGCGAGCTGGCCGCTCGTGTGGCTGCTCAGGAGGGCGAGGCGCACTGTCCTGCGCAGCCCGGGAGGGGCGTCGTGCCCGTCCGCGCGCTGCCACAGCTGCCCGAGGAGACGGTCGGCGGCGAGCCAGGTGGTCAGGTCGTCCGTCTCGGTGGCCACCCGCCCCAGGGTGGCGAGGCCCTGCGCGAGGTCGTGCTCGGCCAGCTGCCCGCGGGCGCGGGCGATCAGCTCCCCGGCCATCAGCGGACCGTGGGGATGCGCAGGACCCGGGGCTGCTGGTCCACGACGGTGGCGCCCTCGGGGACGTTGGTCATGATCGTGGTGTTGGGTCCGAGGTTGGCCCCGTCGCCGACCCGGACACCCCCGACGATCGCGCAACCCGCGCCGATGGAGACGCCGTTGCCGATGCGCGGCGCCTGCCGACGGAAGGTCTCGGGCTTGCCGCTGCCGGCGCCGAGCGTGACGTTCTGCCGGATGACGCAGTCGTCGCCGATCGTGGCGTGCGGGTGGATGACGATGCCGCTCTGGTGCGCGATCCGCACACGCCGGCCGAGCGCGACCGTGCGGGGGAGCTCGATGCCGTAGACGTTGCGGCACACCAGATATCCGGCCCGGCTGACCAGGTCTGCGGGGACCCGCGCCCACCGGGGCGCCTCGCCGGCGTCCACCCAGGCGCCGATCCGCGCCGACGCCACGGCCTGGAATCCTGGCGTCGTGACGTCGCCGTCGTGAGCCTGGCGGTCCTCGCGCAGCTGGTCCACCACCGAGAGGTGGGTCCGCAGCCACCTGACCCAGGGCCGTCGTGGCACGATCGTCGGCGTTGTCGTCGGCGTAGTCGTGCTCTCCACCGTCATGCGATTCCCCCTCGCGCTCTCGACAACACTCACGTTATGGCAGGGTTGCGTCCGGGGTGCGGCTGGGGCTGGGGGGGCGGCGCAAGGTTCACCGGACCGGGCGCTCACCATCACGAAGCATCACGCTGGGTCAGCAGCAGGTGAGCGGCAGGTCACAGGCGTCGCTGACGCGGGACGAGCACCTCCTCGTAGAGCAGGAGCAGCGCCGCGGCCGTCGGGATCGCCAGCAGCGCACCCAGCATGCCCAGCAGCGTGCCGCCGGCGAGGGCCGCGACCACCGTGACCGCCCCGGGCACCGCCACGGTGCGCTGCATGATCCGCGGCACGATGATGTAGTTCTCGACCTGCTGGTAGATCACGTAGTAGACGAGCAGGATCAGCCCTGTCTGCGGGCTCTGGATCAGGCCGGCGCCGGTCACGAGCGCTCCACCCAGGGCGGCTCCGACCATGGGGATCAGCCCGAGGAACGCGACCGTGACGGCGAGCACCTCGGCATACGAGACTCCCAGGATCCTCATGGCGATCCAGCTGAGCAGGCCGTTGATCGTGGCCACGCCCACCTGGCCGATCGCATAGCTGCCGACCCGCCGCATCATCTCCTCGGAGAGGTAGACGACCCGCGCGCGACGGCTGGCCGGGACGACGGCGTAGGCCGCCTTCTTGGTCGTGGGCAGGCTGGCGAGGAAGTAGAGCGTGAGGATGAGGACCGTGAAGGTCTGGAAGATGCCGCTGCCGAGCGCCTGCCCCGCCCCGATGAGCCCGCCCGCCACCGTGGACAGGAAGGTCTGGTCGCGCAGCCGCTCGGTGAGCTGCTGCTGCACCTGCGCCGTGAGGTTGTAGTCCTTGTCGAGGTTCTGCACCCAGGGCTGGCCGAGGAGCTGGGTGACGTAGTCGGGGGCGTTTTTGATCAGGGCGGAGGACTGCTCGACGACCGGCGGGACGACGAGGCCCGCCAGGAGCGCGAAGACGACGAGCAGGCCGAGGAACACGATCCCGACCGCGGCGCCGCGGCGCAGCCCACCCGTCACGAGCCGCTGGACCAGCGGGTCGAGGGCGAGGGTGAGGAAGAACGCGACGGTCAGCAGGGTCAGCGTGAGGCTGAGCGCGCCGATCATGCTCCACAGCGTCGCGGCGGCGAGCACGCCGATGGCGCCGACGAAGCCGATGGTGAACGGCGACTGATGGATCAGCGGGACCCCCGTCCGCGTGGGGGCCGAAGGTGTCGCGCCGGACGTGGTCGTCGTGGTGGTCGGGTCGCCGGTCCCTGACGCCGTCGGCTCGACCGTCCCGCCGGTCAGCGTGGTGTCCACGCCCCCGCCCACGTCCCCGCCCACACTCTCGCCCGCGTCCCCGCCCACCGGGAGGTCGGCGGCGTCGCGCCTGATCCGGTTGCTCTCGGCCAGGGCCTCGCGCTGGCGGGCGCGATAGGCGTGCCAGCGGCGACGTGCCGCGACCGTCCGGTCGACCAGGGGGATCCTCACGGTCCGAGGGTATGTCGGGGACCGGCCGCCACGTGGGTCACACGCGGGCGGCCGGGCCCCTCGTCATACGGCTCAGACGTCGCGGAACCGGTCGATCTCGGACTGGAGCTCGGCCCGCATCTCGGGCCTGGACACCCCGAGGCCCTGCTCGGGGGCGAGGGTGAGGACGCCGACCTTGCCCTGGTGGGCGTTGCGGTGGACGTCGAGCGCGGCCTGGCCGACCTCGTCCATCGTGTAGGTCTTGGACAGCGTCGGGTGGATCAGGCCGCGGCGGATGAGGGAGTTGGCCTCCCAGGCCTCGCGGTAGTTGGCGAAGTGCGAGCCGACGATGGACTTGAGGTTCATCCACAGGTAGCGGTTGTCGAACTCGTGCATGTATCCGGACGTCGAGGCGCAGGTCACGATCGTGCCGCCCTTGCGCGTGACGTAGACCGAGGCGCCGAAGGTCTCGCGGCCAGGGTGCTCGAAGACGATGTCCGGGTCGTGGCCGTTGGTCAGCTCACGGATCTTGGCGCCCAGGCGCTTCCACTCCTTGGGGTCCTGGGTCTGCTCGTCCTTCCAGAACCGGTAGCCCTCGGCGTTGCGGTCGATGACCAGGTCGGCGCCCATCTTGCGGCAGATCTCGGCCTTCTCCGGGGAGGAGACGACGCAGATCGGGGTCGCGCCACCGGCCAGGGCCATCTGCGTGGCGTAGGACCCGAGGCCGCCCGAGGCGCCCCAGACGAGCACGCGGTCACCGAGCTTCATGCCGGCGCCGTTGCGCGAGATGAGCTGGCGGTAGGCCGTGGAGTTGACCAGACCGGGGGAGGCGGCCTCCTCCCAGGTGAGGTGCTCGGCCTTGGGCATGAGCTGGTTGGCCTTGACGATCGCCAGCTGGGCGAGGCCGCCGAAGTTGGTCTCGAAGCCCCAGATGCGCTGCTCGGGGTCGAGCATCGTGTCGTTGTGCCCGTCGTGGTGCTCCAGCTCGACCGACAGGCAGTGGGCGACGACCTCGGTGCCGGGGGCCCAGATGTGCACGCCCGGCCCGGTGCGCAGCACGATCCCGGACAGGTCCGACCCGACGACGTGGTAGGGCAGGTCGTGGCGCTTGCCCGCGTCGCTCGTGCGGCCGTAGCGCTCGAGGAAGCCGAACGTCGGGACCGGCTCGAAGATCGAGGTCCACACCGTGTTGTAGTTGATCGAGCTCGCCATGACGGCGACCAGCGCCTCTCCGGGCGCGAGCTCGGGGAGGGCGACCTCGTCCAGGTGGAGGCTCTCACGAGGGTCCTTGTCGCGGCTCGCCCGGCCCTCGAAGATCCCGACCTCGTCCTTGTGCACCGTGACGGCCCGGTAGGACTCGGGGACGGCCAGGCCGGCGTAGGTCTCGGCCGACCGGTCCCCGCTCAGGATGGCGTCGCGGATGGCGGTCATGGCGTCGTTCGTCATGTCTGCTCCTCGGGCATGGGGCACCACTGCGTGCCGCCTCACCCGGGACGCTACTGGCGGGTCACGTCACGGCGATAGGGGTCTGAGACCTCCGACACAGGGGTGACGTCGCTCACGTGCCGGGGGCGCTAGCATGGCCGCACCGCCCGGGCAAGCCGAGCGCGATGGGGCAGACGGTGTCGTTCGTGCCCTGGGGGATGCGGGGGACCATGCGGGTGGGGAGGGCCGGGCTGTCGGGCCTGGGGTCGCTCGTCGTGTCGCGCCGGACGGCGCTGACCGGCGCTGTCCTGTGCGCCGTCTCTGGCGCCGGGCTCGCCGTGACGGACGACGGCCGGCTCGAGCTCGCCCTCGGCCCCACCTCCTCGCCGCAGTCGCGCCGCGCGGACCGCGACTGCGTCAGCTATGTCCGGACCCACCGGCCCGTGCTGTCGCTCACCTTCGACGACGGGCCGGACCCGCGCTACACCCCCGCGGTCCTGGACCTGCTGCGCCGGTATGACGCGCGCGCCACCTTCTTCGTCGTCGGCGCCAACGCCGCGGCCCACCCCGACCTGGTCGCGCGCATGCGGGCGGAGGGCCACGAGGTCGCCAACCACACGCACGACCACGCCCACTTGACGGAGATCTCGAACGCCGAGGTCCGCGACCAGATCGCCCGCGGCCGCCGCGTCATCGGCGACGCGGGGGCGCGGCTGCTGCGCCCGCCCGTGGGCCGCACCAGCACGTCGGTGGCCGAGGTCGCCCGGTCGCTGGGGGAGCGTCAGGCCTTCTGGAGCTCCTGCCTCGAGGCGTGCCTGCACGACGGCGCGCGCGTCGGGGGCACCGGCCTGGGCGAGGCGCTCGACCCCGGCGCGGTGGTCCTGGCGCACGACGGTGGCCGGGTGGAGGGACGCTGGGCCCAGGAGTACCCCCGCGACCAGACGGTGGAGGCGCTGCCGCACCTGCTGGAGGCCCTGGCCGCGCGAGGGCTGAGCTCCGTGCCGGTGGGCGAGCTCGTGCGCTCCGGCCGCATCCGCTGACCCCGCCGACCACGCCCCGGCTCCGCCATCCTCCGTGGTGCCGGCCAGTCCCGGTGGTGTGTTGCAGCACGCCACGGGGGCTGGTGGCGGCCACGGGGGCGGGTGGTTGCCACGGGGGCCGGTGGCGGCCGGGGGGCGCCCCGGACGCGCCCCCGCAGAGTCCGGCGGGGTTCTGCGTGGTGGGCTCCGCCATCCCCCGTGGTGCCGGCCAGTCCCGGTGGTGTGTTGCAGCACGCCACGGGGGCGGGCGGCGGCCACGGGGGCGGGTGGTTGCCGCGGGGGCCGGTGGTGCCTCGGCACGGGCGAGCGCCCGACCCCGTGTGGGGCGGGCGCTCCGCCATAGAAGAAGTCAGGCTGCCGCGACCCTCCGGTTCATCCCGTGACGCCGCCGGGCCCGCAGGCGTGCCCCCTCGACCTTCCGGCGCAGCAGCGCGGGGTCGTCGAGCAGCTCGTTGGTGATGCGGACGACCTCCCACCCCTGATCGCGGATGTCGTCCTCACGCACCTTCTCGCTGGGCAGCACACGGCCTGACACCGGGTCGGCATACTTCCCGCGCCCGTCGTACTCGAAGCAGACCCACTCGCCGTCGATGGCCCCGTCCACGCGGTAGCGCTTCAGACGACCGGTCACCGGGACCTGCGGCGTCGTCGCGTAGCCGAGGTGGTGCAGCGCCAGAGCGGAACGTGACTCCCCGGGTGACTCGCGTCGGCCGTCCGCCAGCCGGTGCACGAGCATCACTCCTGATCCGCCTCGCTCGAACGCGAGCCGCTGAGCCCACACGGCGAGGTCGTTCGCCGTCGTCCGGCCCGTGCGCACCGCCTCGTCGGCCGCCATGAGGGCGGACTCGGGGTCCAGCAGGGCGGTCTCCATGACGGCCCGAGCGACCCTGCACCCGGAGTCGAGCAGCAGGGCTTCGTGGACATAGACGCGTCCGCGACTCTCACGCGGGCACCCCGAGGTCCTCCATCGCATGTGGATCGTGGACAGGTCCGGCTCGTGCACCGGGAGGCCGAGATGGATCAGAGCGCTGTGGTGGCTCGCACGTTGATGTGGGTGGAGGTGCATCTCGATGCGTGTGTCCACCCGGTGGTGGTCCCGTGGCCACGGGAGGTCCTCGGCGGTGTACCAGCCTCGTCGCACCCGGGTGATCGTGCCGGCCTTGACCGCGCTGCGGAGATCGGAGTCGGTGACGCCGGAGGCGAGGGCGTCCTCGCGCGAGAAGAACTCACGGGCGAGCAGGGCTGGGGGGATCGACATGGACTGAGGATGTCTGCGTGGCCCATTCGCGACCAGGGTCCCGGCTGCTCCTGTGGATGGGGCGTTCCGCAACGCGTCGCGCTGTGGACGACGGGCCCTTCTGACGGGTTCCGGCGGGCGTTGGCCGGGGGATCTCACGGATTGTCGTGCTCATGATGTCGCGCAGGTGGCACCTCCCGGTGTCGGAGGTGCCCAGCAGCGTAGGTGGCGAGCCGCAGCACGCCACGGTCGCCGCTCAACGCCACGGGGGCTGCTCCCCGCCACGGGCGGGGCGGGTCAGGACAGGCGGGTCAGGACAGGCGGGTCAGGACAGGCGGGTCAGGACAGGGGAGGCAGGACAGGCGGGTCAGGACAGGCGGCTGGGGGCAGGACGCGGGCGCGCCCGACCCCGCGTGGGGTCGGGCGCTCCCGGCATACGGCCGGGGCCTGAGGTCAGTGCATGCCACCCGGCGCGGGCTCGACGAGCTCGACCAGCACGCCACCGGCGTCCTTGGGGTGGATGAAGTTGATGCGCGACCCGGCCGTCCCGCGCTTGGGCTCGGGGTAGAGCAGGCGCAGGCCGCGCTCCTTGAGGGTCGCGCACACGTCGTCGATGGACTCGACGCGGTAGGCCATCTGCTGCATGCCGACGCCGGACTTGTCGATGAACTTGGCGATCGTGCTCTGCTCGTTGAGGGGGGCGAGCAGCTGGATGTGGGAGGTCGAGTCGCCGACCGCCATCATCGCCTCGGCGACGCCCTGCTCCTCGTTGACTTCGCGGTGGGCCATCGTCATGCCGTACTTCGTCTCGTAGAACTCGATGGCCTCGTCGAGGTCGCGGACCGCGATGCCGACGTGGTCGATGTGCGTGAACAGTCCCTGCAGCGTGTTGTCAGCCATGCCTCCAGCCTAGGACCGGGGGTCTGCGGCCACTCACCCGGGGGCCGACGGACGGCGCGGTATGACGAGGCTCACGTCCCCGCACGACGCGACGCCCGTCACCCTCCGCAGAGCGAGGCGCCGGGACCTGGATAAGGTGGGCGGGCACGAGCCTGACCCACCACCGCTGCTGGAGGCCTCTCAATGTCCGCAACTGCCAGTCCGTCCGTCATCGTGGCCGGCGCCCGGACCCCGATGGGCCGGCTCATGGGCTCCCTCAAGGGGTTCTCCGGGGCCGACCTCGGCGCCGTCGCCATCAAGGGTGCGCTCGACAAGTCCGGCGTGGCGCCCGACCAGGTCGAGTACGTCATCATGGGCCAGGTCCTGGGCGCCGGCGTCGGTCAGATCCCCGCCCGCCAGGCCGCCGTCAAGGCCGGCATCCCGATGAGCGTCCCCGCCGTGACGGTCAACAAGGTTTGCCTGTCCGGGCTCGACGCGATCGCCCTGGCCGACCAGCTGATCCGCGCGGGGGAGTTCGACGTGATCGTGGCCGGTGGCCAGGAGTCGATGACCAACGCGCCTCACCTGCTCGCCAAGTCGCGCGACGGCTTCAAGTACGGCGACGCCACCCTGGCCGACTCGATGGTGGTCGACGGCCTGTGGGACGTCTTCACCGAGCAGCCGATGGGCCTGCTGACCGAGGCGGAGAACTCCGGCGACCTGGCGGTGTCCCGCGAGGAGCAGGACGCGTTCGCCGCGCGCTCGCACCAGCTGGCCGCGGCCGCGTGGGAGGCCGGTCGGTATGACGAAGAGGTCGTGCCCGTCACGATCCCGCAGCGCAAGGGCGACCCGATCGAGTTCCGCACCGACGAGGGCGTGCGCGGCGACACGACGACGGAGTCCCTCGGCAAGCTGCGTCCGGCCTTCACCAAGGACGGCACGATCACCGCCGGCACGGCCTCGCAGATCTCCGACGGCGCCGCCGCCGTGGTCGTCATGAGCAAGGCCAAGGCCGAGGAGCTCGGCCTCACCTGGATCGCCGAGATCGGCGCGCACGGCAACGTCGCCGGCCCCGACTCGTCCCTGCAGCAGCAGCCCGCCAACGCGATCGCCGCCGCCTGCCGCAAGGAGGGCATCGCCCCCACCGACCTCGACCTGATCGAGATCAACGAGGCCTTCGCGGCCGTGGGGATCGCCTCGACGCGCGAGCTCGGCGTGGACGCCGACAAGGTCAACGTCGACGGCGGCGCGATCGCGCTCGGCCACCCGCTCGGCATGTCCGGCGCCCGCATCGTGCTGCACCTCGCCCTGGAGCTGGGACGCCGCGGCGGCGGCACCGGCGTGGCCGCGCTGTGCGGTGGCGGCGGCCAGGGTGACGCGCTGATCATCAAGGTCGCCCAGTAGTCGCCCAGTAGCAGACCCGCCGGGGGCAGAGGCATCGACCGGCCTTCGCACCGCAGGCTGATGCCTTCGCCCCCGGTAGGTACGACCACGCCGCTCGCCAGCACGAGCGGCGCACCACGCAGGAGGAGCTGACAACCGTGTCCCGCCAGGTCGACATCCCGTCCCTCGTCGAGCAGGCCCGCGCCGGCCGCCCCCGCGCGGTCGCCCGCCTCATCTCGATGGTGGAGGACGCCCATCCGGCGCTGCGCGAGGTGATGGCGGCGCTCGCGCCCCACACCGGGCACGCCCACGTCATCGGGATCACCGGCTCCCCGGGCGTCGGCAAGTCGACCTCCACCAACGCGCTCGTCACCGCGCTGCGCCAGCGGGACCTGCGCGTCGGGGTCCTCGCCGTGGACCCGTCGTCGCCGTTCTCCGGCGGCGCGCTCCTCGGCGACCGCATCCGCATGGCCGACCACGTGCTCGACCCGCAGGTCTACATCCGCTCGATGGCCTCCCGCGGTCACCTCGGCGGCCTGTCCTGGACCACGCCGCAGGCGTTGCGGGTCCTCGACGCCGCGGGCTGCGACGTGATCCTCGTCGAGACCGTCGGCGTCGGGCAGAGCGAGGTCGAGGTCGTGGGGCTGGCCGACACGACGATCGTCCTGCTGGCGCCGGGGATGGGCGACGGCATCCAGGCCGCCAAGGCCGGGATCCTCGAGATCGGCGACGTCTTCGTGGTCAACAAGGCCGACCGCGACGGCGCCGACAACACGGTGCGCGACATCCGCCACATGATCTCGCTCGGCGACCGCACCGAGGCCGGGCTGTGGCGGCCACCGGTCATCAAGACCGTCGCCCACAAGCACGAGGGCGTCGACGAGGTCGTCGAGGCGCTCGACAAGCACGTCGCGTGGATGACCGACAAGGGCGTCCTGCGCCAGCGACGCCTCAAGCGGGCGACCGACGAGATCGAGTCGATCGTCATCAAGGGCCTGCGCGAGCGCATGGGTGACCTGCGTGGCGACCACGGCATGGAGGCCCTGGCCGCGGCCGTGGTCGACGGCCTGAGCGACCCCTACGCCGCGGCCGACCAAGTCATCGGCGACCTGACCTGACCTGACCTGACCTGGCGACCAGGCAGCCGCGCAGCCCGGCCGACCTCCGTCGGACCGAGCTCTCCCTCGGGGCTCGCCAGCAGTTCGCCTGTGCCGTATGGCGATCCACGGGCCCCCGTCACGATGTCCGATTCGTCACGCGATGCCCACCCACGGTTGCGTACAGTGGTGAGGTGCCCTTCACCCTCGCCCACCCCGCTCTGGTGCTCCCGCTGCGCCGCAGTGGCCTGCCGCTGACCGCGCTGGTGGCCGGATCGCTGTCTCCCGACGTGCCGCTCTACGTCCCCGGCGGGTTGCTGGGCAGCCGTGACGAGGGGCACTCGTGGACGCACACCTGGTTCGGTCTCGCGGTGTTCGACCTGCCCGTCGGCATCCTGATGGTCGTCGCCTGGACCTACCTGCTCGCCGAGCCGCTGCGTGACGCCGCCCCTGACGCCCTGCGGGACCGGCTGCGCCGCCGCCGCGCCCTCCCTCGCTCCGCGTGGTGGTCGGTCCCGCTCGCGGTGCTGCTCGCCAACCTGGGTCACCTGGGCTGGGACCAGTTCACGCACGAGCCGAGCTGGACGACGAACCGGGTGCCCTTCCTCGACCAGGTCGTCGCGGGCATCCCGATGAGCCGGTGGCTCATGTACGCCTTCTCCGTCCTCGGCCTAGTCGCGATCGCGTGGGTGATGTGGCGCGAGCTGCGGGACCGGCGGGTGCATCGCACGCCCCGGCTGCGACCCGACCTGGCCCCGTGGATCGTGCGCGCCCCCGTCATCGTCGCGGCGGCGCTCGCGGTCCGCACGATGATCACGGTGGGCCCCTACATGGGGACCCACGCCTTGCTCTACTACATGCTCACGTCAGGCATCGCGGCGGGTGCCGCGGTCCTGCTGGTGCTCTGCGTCGTGTGGCAGCTCGTGGCGCCGGTGGACGGGCCGGACGGGTCGGGCCGGCCCGACGCCATCGTCCCAGCCGACGACCGCAGCATCGACCGCGCCCACGAACGCACCCCCGACCAGGCGCGCTGAGGCCTCGCCCTAGGATCGAGGCATGCTCTTCGCCTTCTCGATCGCTCCCGCCACCGCCGCCGACGAGACCGGCTCGGTCTCCGACGCGGTCGCCGACGTCATCGCGGTGGTCCGCGACTCTGGCCTGCCCCATCGCACGGACGCGATGTTCACCACGATCGAGGGCGAGTGGGACGAGTGCATGGCGGTGATCAAGCGCGCGTGCGACGCCTGTGCCGAGCACAGCCCCCGCGTCAGCCTCGTCCTCAAGGCCGACCTGCGCCCGGGCCGGACGGGCGAGCTCGACGGCAAGCTGGAGCGCCTCGAGGCCAAGCTCGCCGACCGCCCCTCGTGATCGCCGAGCCCGAGCAGCTGGCTGACGCGTTCGTCGAGGCCTGGAACGACCACGACCCCGACGCCCTGGCGGACCTGTTCACCGCCGACGCGGACTTCGTCAACGTCGTGGGGCTGTGGTGGCGCGACCGGGCGGGGATCAGGGGAGCGCACGCCTACGGCTTCGAGCGGATCTTCGGGCAGAGCAGTATGACGCTCCGCCGTCGTCGCGTCCGCCGCCTCGGCGAGGTCGCCGTGGTCGTGGCGCAGTGGTCGTTGACCGGTCAGCTCTCGCCGGCGGGGGAGCCGGCCGGCGAGCGTCGCGGCGTGCTGACCCTCGTCGGACGCCGCGGCCAGGACGGGTGGCGCACCGTCAGCGCCCACAACACCGACACGGTTCCCGGCGTGGAGACCCACGTCGCGCGGGACGGCGGGCTCGACCCCACGGACTACCGCGAGCCGCGCGAGGGCGGGTCTCGATGACCGACATCCTCGTGGTGCTGGCGCTGCTCGTCGGCCTGGCCGTGCTCGCGGCGCTGGTCCTGTCCTGGCGGCGGCACCGCTCCCACCTGCCCGAGGGGCTCGTCGCGGTCGGGGTGCTCTCGATGGTGGCGGGCATGCTCGGCTGGGGAGCCTGGATCACCAGCCACGACGTGGACTCCTCCGTCGTGGCCGTGCAGGGCGGCGACCGGTGCCGCGTGACCTGGGTGGACCCCACGGACGCCACGCTCCGGGAGACGGACGTCGACTGCTCGGCCGACGACGACACGCCGCTGGGCCCCTCGGACGACCTGCGGATCAAGGCCCACACCGGCCTGCTGACGGGCACGGCGGTGTCGCACGAGGGGCCGACGACCTACGGCCTGAGGTTCTGGGTGCCGGGCCTCGGCACGGCGCTCGCCCTCGTCGGCCTCGTCCTGGTGCAGCGCCGCGCGAGGGGCTGACCCCGCCGAACGCCGGGCGCTGCGGCATACGGCCCTCTATCCTGCCCAGGTGACCGCCCCCCTCAACCTGCCGTTCGACCCGATCGCCCGCGCCGAGAGCTCGTGGCGCGAACGTTGGGGCGAGGCCGCGCCGTCCCGGCAGATGGCGACGGCCACGAGCCTGCTGCGGGTGGCGCAGATGCTCACGACGGCCTTCGACCAGGCGTGCGCGCAGCACGGGCTGACCTTCGCGCGCTACGAGGCGCTGGTGCTGCTGACCTTCGGCCGCGACAGCGGGCTGCCGATGAGCGTCATCGGGGAGCGGCTCATGGTCCACCCCACCAGCGCCACGAGCATCGTCCAGCGGCTCGAGGCGCAGGGATTCGTGCGGCGGGTGCCCAACCCGGCGGACGGTCGCGGCACGCTCGCCCAGATCACCGACGAGGGCCGCGCGGTGATGGAGGCGGCGACGCAGGACCTGCACGAGCTGGACTTCGGGCTGGACGTGCTGACGACGCACGAGCACGAGCAGCTGTTCGCCCTGCTGCGGCGCGTGCGGGTGGCCGGCGGCGACTTCACCTCGTGAGACCCCGGGCTTCGAGAGGGGCCCGAGGCGCCTGACGCGATCGGCGACGCCAGCCTGGTGACATTTACTAGGACGTCCTAGTAAATTGTGGTCCATGACCATCCAGGAGACCCAGCGCAGCGCCTCCGCCGCACCCGCCGCCGACTCGCCCGAGCGTCGCCGCGACGGGCGTCGCCGGTGGCAGGAGCGGTACGACGAGGCCGTGGCCAAGGGCCGCATCCGCACCGCCGACTTCACCACCCTGTCCGGCGTCGAGGTCGACCCGGTCTACGGCCCCACCGACGAGCAGGCCGCCGCCGACGAGCGCATGGACCGCATCGGCTGGCCCGGCGAGTTCCCCTACACCCGAGGGCTGCACGCGACGGGCTACCGCGGGCGCAGCTGGACGATCCGCCAGTTCGCCGGGTTCGGCAACGCGGTGCAGACCAACGAGCGCTACAAGATGATCCTGGCGCGCGGCGGCGGTGGCCTCTCGGTCGCCTTCGACATGCCGACCCTCATGGGTCGCGACTCCGACGACCCGATGAGCCTCGGCGAGGTCGGCCACTGCGGCGTCGCCATCGACTCGGCGTCCGACATGGACGTCCTGTTCAGCGACATCCCCATGGGTGACACGACCACCTCGATGACGGTCTCCGGGCCCGCCGTGCCGGTCTTCTGCATGTACCTCGTGGCCGCCGAGCGCCAGGGCGTCGACATCTCGACCCTCAACGGAACGCTGCAGACGGACATCTTCAAGGAGTACATCGCCCAGAAGGAGTGGCTCTTCGCCCCCGAGCCGCACCTGCGCCTCATCGGTGACCTGATGGCCTACTGCGACGAGAACATCAAGGCCTACAAGCCGCTCTCGGTCTCCGGCTACCACATCCGCGAGGCCGGCTCCACGGCAGCGCAGGAGCTCGCGTTCACCCTCGCCGACGGCTTCGGCTACGTCGAACTGGGCCTGTCGCGAGGCCTGGACATCAACTCGTTCGCGCCGGGCCTGTCCTTCTTCTTCGACTCCCACGTCGACTTCTTCGAGGAGATCGCCAAGTTCCGCGCGGCCCGCCGCATCTGGGCGCGCTGGATGCGCGACGTCTACGGCGCCACCTCCGACAAGGCGATGCAGCTGCGCTTCCACACGCAGACGGCCGGGGTGTCCCTCACCGCCCAGCAGCCCTACAACAACGTCGTGCGTACCGCCGTCGAGGCGCTCGCCGCGGTCCTGGGCGGCACCAACTCGCTGCACACCAACGCGCTCGACGAGACCCTCGCCCTCCCGACCGAGCAGTCCGCGGAGATCGCGCTGCGCACCCAGCAGGTGCTCATGGAGGAGACCGGCATCACCAATGTCGCCGACCCGCTGGGCGGTTCGTGGTACGTCGAGGCCCTGACCGACACGATCGAGGCCGAGGCGGAGGCGATCTTCACCCGCATCCTGTCGATGGGCAAGGTTCCGGTCGAGTCCTCCGACAAGGCCAGGCTGGCCGAGGTCGTCCGCGACAACGTCGGCGTCGCCGAGGGCGGTCTGTGGCCGATGACGTCCGGCATCCTGCGCGGCATCGAGGAGGGCTGGTTCATGTCCGAGATCGGGGACGCGGCCTTCACCCACCAGCTGGCGCTCGAGTCGGGCCAGAAGCGCATCGTCGGCGTCAACTGCCTCACCGAGTCGGTCAGCTCCGAGCTCGACATCCTGCGCGTCTCGCACGAGGTGGAGCGCGAGCAGGTGGCCGCGCTCGGCCAGCGTCGCGCGGGGCGCAACGAGGAGATCGCGGCCGACGCCGTCCGGCGGATGGTCGAGGTGTCCCGCACCTCGGACAACATGATCCCGGCGATGCTCGACGCGGTCCGCGCCGAGGCGACGCTGGGCGAGATCTGCGACGCGCTGCGCGACGAGTGGGGCATCTACCGCGAGCCTGCTCGCTTCTGATCCCGCTCGGGTTAGATCGAGCTCGTCGTCCGGTTACCCGGCAGCGGACCGGGTGCGACACAATGCCCGTATGACGTCGCAACCGTTCTCCAACGCCGCCGCTCGTGGTGCGGTCGACCTGTCCGGACTCAGCCAGCACCCCGCCGGCGCCCCCGCCCAGGGTGGGGGCGCCCGCCAGGGCTCCCCGGTCGTGGTGGAGGCCACCGAGGCCACGATCCAGCAGATCATGCAGCAGTCGGTCAGCGTGCCGTCCGTGCTGCTCGTGTGGAGCGCCACCCGGGGCGGCCAGGAGGTCGTCGCCGACTTCGCCGCCGTCGCCGAGGCCAGCGGTGGTCGGTTCGTGCTCGCGACGGTCGATGTCGACAGCAACCCCGGCCTCGCGCAGGCGCTGCAGGTGCAGCAGATCCCCATGGCGGTCGGCCTGCTCCAGGGCCAGCCGGTGCCGCTGTTCGTCGGCAGCCAGCCCAAGGACGTCATCCAGCAGTACGTCGACGAGCTGCTCAAGGTCGCCGTCGCCAACGGCATCACCGGCCGGGTCGACGTGGGGGAGCAGGCCGACCCCGACGCCGAGGTCCCGATGTCGCCGGAGCACGAGGAGGCCTTCACCGCCCTCGAGCGCGGTGACTTCGAGGGCGCCCGGGCGGCATACGACAAGGCCCTGGCCAAGGACCCCCAGGACCGCGACGCCCAGGTGGGCAAGGCCCAGGTCGACCTGCTCGAGCGCACCACCGGTGTCGACCTGCAGGCCGCCCGCCAGGCCGCGGCCGACGACCCGTCCGACGTGGGCGCGCAGCTGCTGGTGGCCGACCTCGACGTCATGGGCGGGCACGTGGAGGATGCCTTCCTGCGGCTCGTCGACCTCGTGCGCACGCTGGCCGGCGACGACCGCGAGACGGTCCGCCTGCACCTGATCACCCTCTTCGACGTCGTGGGCAACGACGACCCGCGCGTCAAGAAGGGCCGCACGTCCCTCATGTCCGCCCTCTTCTGACCTACCTCAGGTAGTCACGTCCGCCGGGGTTGGCACCCCAGGTCGAGGTGACTACCTCAGGTAGATCCGCCCACGACGTCCCCGACACACCCAGGAGCGCCGATGCCCGACCTGCAGCCGGTCTACGACGAGCTCGTCCGTCGACTGTCGGTGCACGAGGACGTGTTCCGCACGACCGACAACGTCACGGAGGCCAACTGCGACGGCGGTCGCAAGGAGGCGCAGGCGCCCGACCCCGGCAGCTACCTGCTGCTCGGCGCGCCCTTCCGCAACTACTCCGACGGGATCTCCTTCGCCGGGGTCCGGCTCGGCAAGCGCTATGTCAGCTATCACCTGATGTGCGCCTACCTGCGGCCCGAGACGGTCGCCGACATGTCGCCGGAGCTGCGCAAGAGGATGCAGGGCAAGTCCTGCTTCACCTTCACCAGGGTGGACCACGCGCTCTTTGACGAGCTCGACGAGATCACCCGCCGGGGTCGGGACCACTTCGCCGCCGAGGGCCTCACCCTCCGCTGATGGGGCAGGACGCGACCGACGAGGAGCGCCGGCGCCTGCGGGCGGTGGCCCACCCGCTGCGCCTGCGGATGCTGTCGCTCCTGACCGGGGCCGAGCTCAGCGCCACCGAGGTGTCGCGCGAGCTCGACATCACCCAGGCCAACGCGAGCTATCACCTGCGGGCGCTCCTGGGGGCGGGGCTGATCGAGGTGGCCTCAGAGGAGCGGGTCCGCGGTTAGCGGGTGGCGTGCCCGCCATCCCACTCCAGCATGGTCTTGCCGCTCGAGTCCCGGGCGCCCAGCGAGCGATAGGTCGCCAGGGCAGCCTCGTTGTCGGTGTCCGTGACCGTCCACAGGGCGCTGCAGCCACGCTCGGTCGCGATCGCCTGCAGCTCGCGGAGCAGGGCGGAGGCGATGCCGCGGCGCTGCTGCGCGGGGTCCACGGCCAGCTCGTAGACGAACATCTCGGTGCCCTTGTCGGGGTGGCCCATCTCGACCCCGCTGACGAACCCGACCGGCCGGTAGCCCTCGATCGCCAGCACGAGGTGGTGCCCGGGCATCTCGAGGAATCGTCGCGCGCCCTCCTCGGTGGGCGGGGTGCCGAACAGGTCGCCGGCGGCCAGCACCAGCAGCGCGTCGCGGTGGCCGAGACGCGTCAGTCGCAGCGAGCTCATCGGGCGGCGGCCTCGCGCTCGTCGCGGGGCAGGCAGGTGATCATCGCCTCGGCCACCTGGTCGACCGCGGTGGGGGAGCCGGCGACGTGCCAGGTGTGTCCCCCGACCGGCACCAGCCGCGTCACGCCGCCGGCGGCCTCCACGAGCGCCTGGCCGGGATACCAGTCCCAGGGGTGGCAGTCCGCTTGGTACCACACGCCCACGCGGCTGTCGGAGGTCCAGGCGAGGTCGACCGACGCCGACCCGAGCATGCGGACCGTCGCGCACAGCCGGGTCGCCTCGGCCCACGGCGCGATCATCTCGGGCCGACCGAACCTCGTCGGGTGCAGGTAGGTCGCCGCGCTGACCAGGTCGAGCGACAGGTCGCGGACGGGGCCGACGGGCACGCCGTTGCACGTCGTGGGGTGGTCGCGGCCCCCCAGCCAGAGCTGGTCGCTCTCGGGGTGGTACACGGCACCGAGGATCGGCCCCTCGTCGTCCACGAGGGCGAGCGCGGAGCACCAGTGCGTCATGCCGTGCAGGAAGTTGTAGGTCCCGTCGACCGGGTCGATGAACCACCTGCGGCCGCTCGTGGCCGGGGCGCTCGTCCCCTCCTCGCCGACGAGGCCGTCGTCGGGGCGCTCGGCCCGCAGCCGCGAACCCACGAGCTCCTCCGCCGCGTGGTCGGCGGCGGTGACGACGTCCGACACCGAGGTCTTGCGGGTCCCCTCAAGGCCCGCGGCGCGCATCTCGAGCGCCAGCGTGCCGGCGGAGCGGACCAGGTCGGCGGCGAGGGCGAGATCGTCGGCAGAGGTCATGGGGGCCAGCCTAGTGGTGCCGCGGGAGGTGCACCCGCCCGCGCTCACGACCTCGCGCGCACCCCGCGGTATGCCGAGAGCCCGGCCGCCTCGTGGGGATCCGCGACGCGGCCGGGCTCCGGCATACGGTCAGGACCGCCGTCGGCCGCCGGTCACTGTCCCAGGGCGGCGGAGACGACCGCCCGCGCCTCCTCCTGGACCTGCGCGAGGTGCTCCGGCCCCTTGAAGGACTCGGCGTAGATCTTGTAGACGTCCTCGGTGCCGGACGGGCGGGCCGCGAACCACGCGGACTCCGTCGTCACCTTGAGGCCGCCGATCGCCGCGCCGTTGCCCGGCGCCTCCGTCAGCTTGGCCGTGATCGGCTCTCCCGCAAGGGACTCCGCGGCGACGTCCGAGGGGGACAGCGCCTTGAGGTTGGCCTTCTGCTCGCGGTTGGCCGGGGCGTCGACGCGGGCGTAGGCCGGGTCGCCGTGGCGGGCCACGAGCTCGGCGTAGTGCTGCGAGGGGGACGTCCCGGTCTTGGCCTGGATCTCGCTCGCGAGGAGCGCCAGGATGATGCCGTCCTTGTCGGTCGACCACACGGACCCGTCGAAGCGCAGGAAGGACGCGCCCGCCGACTCCTCGCCGCCGAACGGCCCGGAGCCGTCGAGCAGCCCGGGCACGAACCACTTGAAGCCCACCGGCACCTCGACGAGCCGCCGCCCGAGGTCGGCCGCGACGCGGTCGATCATCGACGACGAGACCAGCGTCTTGCCGATGAACCCGTCGGCGGGCCAGTCGGGTCGGCCGCCGCCGTAGAGGTACTGGATCGCCACGGCGAGGTAGTGGTTGGGGTTCATCAGGCCGCCGTCCGGCGTGACGACGCCGTGCCGGTCGGAGTCCGCGTCGTTGCCGGTCGCGATGTCATAGTTGTCCTTCTGCGCGATGAGCGAGGCCATCGCGGAGGGGGAGGAGCAGTCCATCCGGATCTTCTCGTCCCAGTCGAGCGTCATGAACCGCCAGGTCGGGTCGACGAGCGGGTTCACCACGGTCAGGTCGAGGCCGTAGTGCTCACCGATGGCGCCCCAGTAGTCGACCGCCGCGCCGCCGAGCGGGTCCGCGCCGATGCGGACGCCCGCCTCCTTGATCGCGGCCAGGTCGATGACGTTGGCGAGGTCCTCGACGTAGATGCGCTTGAACTCGTAGGGCTCGCACGCGGCCCGGGCCTCGGCGAACGGCACGCGCTTGACGCCCTCGAGCCCGGCCTTGATGTAGTGGTTGGCCCGCTTGGCGATCCAGCCCGTCGCGTCGGTGTCGGCGGGCCCGCCGTGCGGCGGGTTGTACTTGAAGCCACCGTCGCTCGGCGGGTTGTGCGAGGGGGTGACGACGATGCCGTCGGCGAGGCCGCTGTCGGCGGGCAGGTCGTCGACGCCCGAGATCTTGCCCTGGTTGGCCCGCAGGATGGCGTGCGAGACCGCCGGGGTCGGGGTGTAGCGGTCCTCCGCGTCCACCATCACGTGCACGTCGTTGGCCACGAGGACCTCCAGCGCCGACGCCCAGGCCGGCTCGGACAGGCCGTGCGTGTCGCGCCCGATGAACAGCGGGCCGTCGAAGCCCTGCTCGGTGCGGTAGTCCACGATCGCCTGCGTCGTCGCCAGGATGTGGTCCTCGTTGAACGCGGTCCGCAGGCTGCTCCCGCGGTGCCCCGACGTCCCGAACGCGACCTGCTGGTCGATGTCGTCGGGGTCCGGCTTGCCGGTGTAGTAGGCGGTCACGAGGTGGGCCACGTCCACCAGGTCACGGGGCTCGGCGGGCTGTCCTGCACGGTTGGCGGTCATGGTTCCTATCCTGGCAGGGATGCCGCACCCGGGCATCCGGGCGCGGTGAGAGCCGTATGCCGCCCGCCGCCGTCACGCGGGGTGACGGCGGCGGACGGCATACGGTCAGGTGCTGGTCAGGTGCTGGTCAGGTGCTGGCCCGTCACAGGACCGCGCAGGTGCTGACCTGCGGCAGGCCCCCGAACCTCGCCTCGAAGAACGGGAGGGCGAGCGCCGAGGTGCTGAGGATCCCACCGACGTGCGCCGGGGCGAGCAGCGGGCGGAAGGACACGTTGGCGCCCTTGGCGCACCAGTCCTTGGCCAGCTGCTTGCCGACGGGGTAGGGGATGACGTCGTCGGACACGGAGTGCGTGATCATCACCGGGGCGTTGGGCTTGCGGTTGCCGATCCGGTTGTCCGCCAGGATGCTTCGCAGCGGCTCCTCGCCGAAGGAGGACGTGAACGGCAGCCCGTCCTTGGTGAGGGTCGCGCTCTTGACGAACGCCAGGTCGAACAGCCCGGTGACGCAGTTCTGCTCGACCTTGGGCAGCAGGGCCACGCCCTTGTCGTTGAGGATCGAGGCCGGGTCGACGTGGTAGGCCGCGAACAGGCCGGCCGTCGCGTAGAGCTCGAACGCGGAGTAGAGCGTCCCGTCGATCTTGGCGGGGACCGCGCTGGACAGGTCGGCGGGGGGCGCACCGGCGACGGTGCCCTTGACCGTGAGCTCAGGGGCGTAGGACGCGGCCAGCTCGGCGGCCGCCGCCACGGCGCCGCCGCCCTGGGAGTAGCCGGTGAGGCCGATCGGGGTGGAGGTATCGGTGCCGGGGAAGCCCGCCCGCTGCGCCGCGCGCGCCATGTCGAGCACCGCGTGACCCTGGGCCTCGCGCACCATGTAGGTGTGCGTGCCAGGGGTCCCGAGCCCCTGGTAGTCGGTCAGGGCGACCGTGTAGCCGCGGAAGAGCAAGTCCTTGAAGAACAGCGTCTCGTACTCCGACATCGCCTTGAGCTGGCGGGAGGGGGCGCAGGAGTCGCCCATGCCCTGGGTGCCGGCGGCGTAGCTGATGATGGGCCGTTTGCCCGGACCGATCCAGGGGGTCTTGGGCGAGACCATCACGCCGGTGACGGCGATCGAGCGGCCCTCGCGGTCCTTGGAGGAGTACATGACGCGGCGGGCGTCGAAGGTGAGGGAGGAGGCGTCCAGGGGGTCGAGGACGTTGTCGGCCTTCTCCGTGCGGATGATGGTGCCGGGCGTGCTGGGGATCTGGGCGGGCGGCTCGTAGAACGCGGGACGAGCGGGCTCGGGGGAGTCGCTCAGGGTGCTGGCGCCGGCGGTGCCGGGGATCGCGTGCTCGTCCGCCGAGGCGATCGCCGGGGCGATGGCGAGGAGGGTGACGGCGAGGACGGCGGTCGCGGCGGTGCGACGGCGGGGCAGGGCAGAGGACAACGGTGTCTCCTGTCGGGAGGGGTGAGGTGCCGTGAGGCTACCCGCCGGTAGGCCTCCTTGCCTCGACCTTGTTACTCACCAGTTCGCATGACCATGCGCGAGTGCGCGGCCGCCCCTGTCGGCCTTGAGCATGCGGGAGGGGCCCCACCGTGCTGGTGGGGCCCCTCCGGTCGTATGCCGTGACCGCGCGTTGTCAGACCTGCGTCTCGTCCGGGGTGGCGCCCAGCTCGGGCCGCGAGGCCGCGTCGGCACCGATCTCGGTCGATGTCGAGGCCGAGGCCGAGGCCGAGGTCGAGGTTGAGGCCAAGGTCGAGGCCGACGTCGAGGTCAGCTCGGGGCGCTCCTGCCGCAGCACCGCCGTGGGCTCGGCCGGGACGGGGGTCTCCGCGCTGAACCACACCGTGGCGAGCGGCGGCACCGTGATCTCGGCGGAGTAGGGGAGCCCGTGCCAGGGGATCTCCTCAGCGACGACCTGGCCGAGGTTGCCGACCCCGGAGCCGGCCCACTCGGTCGCGTCGGTGTTGAGCACCTCGCGCCAGACGCCCGGGTGGGGCAGGCCGATGCGGTACTGGTGGTGCGGACCGCCCGAGAAGTTGGACACGCAGGCCACCGCGGGACGGCCCTCGCCCTCGTCCTTGCCGTAGCGCAGGAACGAGAACACGTTGCCCTGGGCGTCGTTGGCGTCGACCCAGCGGAAGCCCTCGCCGGACGTGTCGAGCTGCCACAGGGCGGGCGACTCGCGGTAGGTGCCGTTCATCGACTTGACCATCTGGTGCACGGCGAGGTGCCACGGCTGGTCCAGGAGCCACCAGTCCAGGCTCCGCGCGTCGGCCCACTCGGCCTCCTGCGCGAACTCCTGACCCATGAACAGCAGCTTCTTGCCGGGGTGGGCCCACATGAAGCCGAGGTAGGCGCGCAGGTTGGCGAGCTGCTGCCAGCGGTCGCCGGGCATCTTGCGGAGCAGGGAGCCCTTCCCGTAGACGACCTCGTCGTGCGAGATCGGCAGCACGAAGTTCTCGCTGAACGCGTAGACCATGCCGAAGGTCATCTCGCCGTGGTGGTACTGCCGGTAGATGGCCTCGTGCTCGACGTAGTCGAGTGTGTCGTGCATCCAGCCCATGTTCCACTTGAAGCCGAAGCCCAGGCCGCCGATCTCGGTGGGTCGGGTGACGCCCGGCCAGGACGTGGACTCCTCGGCGATGACCATCGCGCCCGGGTGGTGCTTGTAGACCGTCGCGTTGGTCTCCTGCAGGAGCTGCACGGCGTCGAGGTTCTCCCGGCCGCCGTACTGGTTGGGCAGCCACTCGCCCTCGTTGCGGGAGTAGTCGAGGTAGAGCATCGACGCCACCGCGTCGACCCGCAGGCCGTCGATGTGGAACTCCTCGAGCCAGTAGAGCGCGTTGGCGACGAGGAAGTTGCGCACCTGCGGACGACCGAAGTCGAACACGTGGGTGCCCCAGTCGGGCTGGTCGCCGCGGCGGGGGTCCGGGTGCTCGTAGAGCGCCTCGCCGTCGAACTTCGCCAGGGCGAAGGCGTCCTTCGGGAAGTGCGCCGGGACCCAGTCGAGGATGACGCCGACACCGGCCTGGTGCAGCGCGTCCACGAGGTGGCGGAACTCGTCGGGCGAGCCGAAGCGCGAGGTCGGGGCGTAGTAGCCGGTGACCTGGTAGCCCCAGGACGGGCCGTAGGGGTGCTCGGCGACGGGGAGGAACTCCACGTGGGTGAAGCCGAGGTCGTTGACGTAGGCGACGAGCTGGTCCGCGAGCTCGGTGTAGGACAGCCCCAGCCGCCACGAGCCCAGGTGGACCTCGTAGATGCTCATGGGCTGCTCGTGGCGCTGCGTGGCGTCGCGCTCGGTGATCCAGGCCTCGTCGGACCAGCGGTAGGTCGACTCGTCGACGACCGACGCGGTGGCCGGCGGGATCTCGGTGCGCCGCGCCATCGGGTCGGCCTTGGCGCGCCACTGGCCGTCCTTGCCGAGGATCTCGTACTTGTAGCGGGTGCCGGGCTCCACGCCGGGGATGAACAGCTCCCACAGGCCCGAGCCACCGAGCGACCGCATCGGGTGGCCCTGGGAGTCCCACGTGTTGAAGTCGCCGGCGACGCGGACGGTGCGGGCGTTGGGCGCCCAGACGGCGAAGCTGGTGCCCCGCGTCGTGCCGAGCGGGCCGTCGTAGGACCGGACGTGCGAGCCCAGGACGTCCCACAGCTGCTCGTGGCGTCCCTCGGAGATGAGGTGGATGTCGACCTCGCCGAGGGTCGGCCAGAAGCGGTAGGGGTCGTCGACCGTGTGCTTGAACCCGTCGCCGTAGTCCACCGCCACGCGGTAGTCGGGCACCTGGTCGGCCTCGATGGTGGCGGTCCAGACACCCTCGTGCTCGTGCTGGAAGGGGACGACCCGGCCGTCGAGGACGAGGTCGACCGTCGCGGCCCGCGGCTTGAAGGTGCGCACGGTGACGACGCCCTCGCCCTGGTGCGGCCCGAGGACCGAGTGCGGGTCGTGGTGGTGACCGTGGACGAGCCGGTTGATCTCGTCCGTGTGCACCGGCACCGGACGGGGGCCGGTCGGCGTCACGGACCGCGCGGGTGCGGCGGCCTGGGTGGACGTGCTGGTCTCCGTGGACGCGCCGGTCTCCGTGGACGGCCTGGCCTCGGTGGACGCGGTGCTGTCGGTGGACATGGCTGCCGCGGCGCGGGAGCGGACCTCCTGGGCGGCGGAGCCCGCGGCGTTGCGCGCCGCCTCGCCGACCTGCGAGGCCACGGCTGCGCCGACGGCGCCCACGACGCCGGAGACCGCACCGAGCAGCCGCGACGACCGGTCGCCGCCGTCGCTCTCCTGCGTCGGCTTCTCGCGGCGCGTGCTGCCGGAGCCGGTTGGTGCGGCGTCGGCCGAGGGAGCGGCCGTCCGGGGGGTGCTGGGGGTGCTGGGGGTGCTGGTCGCGCTGGCGCTGTCGGCCGACTCGTCGGTGCGGGGTGCGTCGTGGTCCTTCATCGTTGTTCCCTTCGCTGCAGCCACCAGGCGCTCGACGGCGCCGGTGGGGATGGGGAGCCACGAGGGACGGTTGCGTGCCTCGTAGACCACTTCGTACAGGGCCTTGTCGAGCTCCATGGCGCGCAGCACCTCGGGCTCGTGGCGGGGGTCGCGCCCGGTGGCGTCGGCGTAGCCGTCGAGGAAGGCCTCGCGGGCGGCGTGCGCCCAGGCGGCGGCGCTCTCGGAGCGGCTCGCGTCCTCCTGCGCGACCGAGCCGGCCGCGTAGTCGAAGGACCGGAGCATGCCAGCCACGTCGCGGACGGCCAGGTCGGGGACGGTGCGCTCGGCGAGCGGGCGCAGGGGCTCGCCCTCGAAGTCCAGCAGCACCCAGCCGCGCCCGGGCACGTCGAGGACCTGCCCGAGGTGGTAGTCGCCGTGGATGCGCTGCAGCAGCGGCCAGTCGGCGTCGCGGGCGGCGGCGAGGATCGCGTCGACCTCGGCCTCCTGCTCGCGCAGCGGCGGGTGGGCCTCGGCGGCCAGGACCCAGCGGCTGCGCATCGACAGCGCCAGGGTGCGGTGGTCCTCGTCGGTGGCCTCGGCGGTCTCCATCGCCTCGGCGAGCGTGCGGTGCACCTCGCCGGTGGCGACGCCGAGGGCGCGGGCGCGCTCGGTGAAGTCCGTGCCGGTGCTGGCGGCCTCGAGCGCGACGCGCCAGGCGTCGCGGACGTCGGGCAGGAACTCCTGGGCGAACGCGAGGTGGCCGCGGACGTCGTGCCCGTTGTCGGTCCAGCGCCCGCGCAGCGAGCCGAGGGGCCTCGGGACCAGCGTCGAGCCGGCCTCGGCCAGGGCGGTCTGCACCGTGACGTCGGGGTTGTCGCCGGCCGACAGCACGCGGAACACCTTGACGATCAACGGTGCCGGGGCACCGTCCGCGTCGTCCGCGGTGACGATGATCGAGGTGTTGGACTGCTCGCCGGACAGCACCTTGGCGCTGCGTATGGCGACGCGCCCGACCCCGTCGACGGGGCTGCCCTGCGCGCCGGTGTCGACCTTGCCGTGGTCCGGGGTGGCCTCGGTGTCTCCCTCGACGATGGTGCGGACGAGCTCGGCGACGTAGGCGGGGTCGTGCGGCGCGTCGTAGACGTAGCGCGGGCCGAGCACCGAGTGCTCCATCGTGCCGACGAGCGCGTGCTCACCGCCCTCGAGGGGCGTCGCGCGATAGGTGAGGGGCACCTGGTAGAGCACGGGAGGCTCGGCCGCGGTGTCGCGGACCAGCAGCGTCTCGATGCCGACCTCGCCCTCGGGGTCCTGGAAGCGGTAGCCACCGACCCGCGCGAGCTGGGGACCGTCCTCGGAGCCCTTGCCGATGAACCACCGCTGCTCGCCGATCCACGCCTGCAGGGCCTCGAGCTTGGTCGGCTCCAGCGTGGCTCCGGCCTCGATCTTGCACGTGCCTGCCATCTCAGTCCTCGTTCCCGGTCTTGCGGACCAGCTTGAGCCAGAAGAAGTCTCGCGAACCCATGGTCACCGTGAAGCGTGCCCGCTCGTCCACGGAGACGAAGCCGCTGCCGCCGAACAGGTCCTGCACCTGGGCTCCGGCATACGCGCTGGGCAGCTGGATCCTGGTGCCCTGGGGGCGCGGCGACAGGTTGTTGACGCACAGGACGGTCTCGGCGGGGGTGTCCTCGTCCGCCTCGGCCTCGGTGACCTCGCGCAGGAAGGCGAGGATCGCGTCGTTGTCGCTCGGCATGACGGTGAAGGTGCCCATGCCCATCACCGGGTGGTGACGGCGCACCTGCAGCATGCCGCGCATCCAGTGCAGCAGCGACGAGCTGGACGCCATCGCCGCCTCGACGTTGACGTTGTTGTGGTGGTAGACGAGCGACTGGATGACCGGCAGGTAGAGCTTGCCGGGGTCGGCGCTGGAGAAGCCCGCGTTGCGGTCCGGCGTCCACTGCATGGGCGTGCGCACCGCGTCGCGGTCGTTGAGCCAGATGTTGTCGCCCATGCCGAGCTCGTCGCCGTAGTACAGGCACGGCGAGCCGGGCAGGGACAGGACCAGCGCGTTGATCAGCTCGATCTCGGCGCGGGAGTTGTCCAGCAGGGGAGCGAGGCGGCGGCGGATGCCGACGTTGGCCTTCATGCGCGGGTCGGGGGCGTACCAGCCGTACATCGCGGCCCGCTCCTCGTTGTCCACCATCTCGAGCGTCAGCTCGTCGTGGTTGCGCAGGAAGGTGCCCCACTGCGTGCCCGTCGGGATCTCGGGGGTCTCCTCGAGCACCTTGATGATGGGCGTGGCCTTGCCCTCGCGCAGCGCGTAGTACAGGCGCGGCATCACGGGGAAGTGGAAGCACATCTGGCACTCCGGCGCCTCCTCGGAGCCGAAGTAGTCCACGACCTCGTGGGGCATCTGGTTGGCCTCGGCCAGCAGGATGCGACCGGGGTACTCCTCGTCCACCATGCGCCGCAGCTGGGCCAGGAACTCGTGCGTCTTGGGGTGGTTCTCGCCGTTGTGCCCGTCCTCCTCGAAGAGGTAGGGGACGGCGTCGAGCCGGAACCCGTCGATGCCCATGTCCATCCAGTAGCGGACGATGTCGAACATCTCCTCCTGGACCTTGGGGTTCTCGAAGTTGAGGTCCGGCTGGTGGGAGAAGAAGCGGTGCCAGAAGAACTGCCGGCGCACGGGGTCGAAGGTCCAGTTGGAGACCTCGGTGTCCACGAAGATGATGCGCGCGTCGGAGTACTTGGTGTCGTCGTCGGACCAGACGTAGTAGTCGCCGTAGGGCCCCTCGGGCTCCGAGCGGCTCGCCTGGAACCACGGGTGCTGGTCGCTGGTGTGGTTCATCACGAAGTCGGTGATGATCCGGATGCCGCGGGCGTGGGCCTGCGACACCAGCTCCTTGAACTCCGGCAGCGTCCCGAACTCCGGCAGCACCGCGCGGTAGTCGGCGATGTCGTAGCCGCCGTCGCGCAGCGGCGACGCGTAGAACGGGGGCAGCCACAGGCAGTCGACACCGAGCCACTGGAGGTAGTCGAGCTTGCCGAGCAGGCCGGTGAAGTCACCGGCGCCCGACCCGTTGCTGTCGGCGAAGGCGCGGACGAGCACCTCGTAGAAGACAGCCTTGCGGAACCAGCGCGGGTCGTGCTTGAGCCCGGGCTGGGCGAGGTTGAGGCCGTGCACCTGTTAGAACCTCCGGACGTGGATGATGTGGGCGGGTTCGGCGTCACGGCCGAGGCGGACGAAGTTGTCCGGTCCCCAGTGCCAGGACTGCTGGGTCATCTCGTCGTGCGCCACGAACCCGTCACCGTATCCCAGACCGAGGGCGGCCATGTCCAGGTGGATCCAGGACTCCCGCGTCGAGTGCGGGTCGAGGTTGGCGACGACGATGACGGTGTCGTCGTGACCGTCGGGTGTGCGTGCGGTCTTGGAGAACACGATGATGTTCTCGTCCTCGCAGTGGTGGAACGTGATGTTGCGCAGCAGCCTCAGCGAGGGGTGCCAGTGACGGATCTGGTTGAGCGTGCGCAGGTAGCCGTCGAGCGACTGACCGGCCTTGGGCCCACCGGGCGCGTAGTCCGCCCAGCCGCGGTCCTTGAGCTGGTACTTCTCGTTGTCGATCTGCTCCTCGGCACCCGGGCGCGCGACGTGCTCCATCAGCTCGTAGCCCGCGTAGATGCCGTAGGTCGGGACGAGGGTGGCCGCGAGCGCAGCCCGGACCTTCCAGGCCGCCGGCCCGCCGTACTGCATGTAGGGCGTGAGGATGTCGTGCGTCGTCGGCCAGAAGGACGGGCGCATGTAGGCCGCGGCGTCGCCGGCGAGCTCGGTGACGTACTCCTCGAGCTCCCACTTCTCGTTGCGCCACGCGTAGTACGTGTAGGACTGCTGGAAGCCGATCTTGCCCAGCGTGTGCATCATCGCGGGCTTGGTGAACGCCTCGGCCAGCCAGATGATCTCGGGGTGGGTCTTGGCCACGTCGGCGATCAGCCACTGCCAGAACTCGACCGGCTTGGTGTGCGGGTTGTCCACGCGGAACAGCGTGACGCCGTGGTCGATCCACACCTGGATGACGTCGCGGACGGCCTGGTAGATCCCCGCCGGGTCGTTGTCGAAGTTCAGCGGATAGATGTCCTGGTACTTCTTGGGCGGGTTCTCGGCATACGCGATGGTCCCGTCGGCCCGCGTCGTGAACCACTCCGGGTGCTCGGTGACCCAGGGGTGGTCGGGCGAGCACTGCAGGGCGATGTCGAGGGCGACCTCGAGCCCCAGCTCGCGCGACCGGGCGACGAACGCGTCGAAGTCCTCGAACGTGCCGAGGCTCGGCTCGATCGCGTCGTGGCCACCCGCCTCGGAGCCGATGGCGTACGGCGAGCCCGGGTCCAGCGGTCCCGCGGTCAGGGTGTTGTTGGGGCCCTTGCGGTTGGTCCTGCCGATGGGGTGGACCGGGGTGAGGTAGACGACGTCGAAGCCCATGTCCCGGATCGCCGGCAGCCGCTCGGCGGCGGTGCGCAGCGTCCCGGTGTGCCAGGTCCCGTCGGCGTCCTGGTAGGCGCCCTCGGAGCGGGGGAAGATCTCGTACCACGCCCCGGCCAGCGCCAGCTGGCGCTCGACCAGCCAGCTCTGCTCGGGGGAGGGGGACACGTAGTCCCGCAGCGGGCGGGCCGTGATCTCACGCGCGACGGCGTCGCCCGCCCCGGCATACAGCCGCTCGGGCACCGGACGGGAGGTGTCGCGCAGGGCGACGACGGCCTCCCGCAGGACCTGCTGCTGCTCGGGGGAGCGCTCGACCTCGGCGAGGGCCCGCTCGAGCACGAGCGCACCCTCCTCGAGCATGAGCTCGACGTCGACGCCGGCCTCGACCTTGATGACGGCGTCGTGGTGCCAGGTGCCGTAGGGGTCGGACCAGCCCTCGACGCGGTAGGACCACAGGCCCTCCCGGTCGGCGGCGATCTGCGCCTCCCACAGGCTCAGGCCGACGTTGGTCGAGCGCATCGGGACGTATGCCGTGCGCCCGTCCGGATCGGTGATGGCGACGGAGGCGTTCACGGCGTCATGGCCCTCGCGGAACACCCGCGCGGTGACGGTGAACGGCTCGTGCACGACGGACTTGGCGGGCAGTCGCCCCTCGTCGACGCGAGGGGTCACGTCGAGCACGGGGATGCGGCCGATGGGGGTCTGGGGGGCGGATGACAGTCGTGGGGCGGTCACTCGCGTCACGGTACCCAAAGAGTGTGTCCGGATCGCACCTGAGAGGTCGTCGTCTCGCCCAGCGGAGCGTTTCCTCGCCGGTTCTCGCAGGTTACGGCGTGGTGCGGCCAAGGCCGGGTCTCCAGGGGGGCCCGTCCACTACAGTTGGCGGCAGTCCCGGACCGCCCCAGGCCGCGCTGCAGCGGACCGTCGGATTCTTCGTGTCCGGGTGAACCACGACACCGGAGGCGACATGACGCAGGACGCGACCCCGCTGGACCCCAGCTCGAGCTGGCTGGCGGACGAGAGGCCCCTGCCCTACGACACCACGACGACCGGACCGTCGCTCGAGCCGAGCAACCCGCTGGCCACCGCGCCGGTCGCCCGGCCCCCGCGCACGGTCGACGGGTTCGCCCGGGAGTACCTGCGCGAGCTGAACTTCGGCGAGGGCGTGGCCCTGTCGCGAGCGTCCCAGAACGACCAGTACCTCGCCCTGGCGCGCACGATCCGGCACTACCTCATGGCGGACTGGCTGGAGACGGCCCGGCGTCGCCGCGAGCACCCGACCAAGATGGTCGGCTACCTGTCGGCGGAGTACCTCCTCGGCCGGCAGATGGGCAACGCCCTGCTCGCGACCGACCTCGGCGCGATCGCCGACCAGGCGCTCAAGACCCTCGGCCTGGACCTGCGGACGCTGCGCGCCCAGGAGGTCGAGCCCGGCCTCGGCAACGGCGGCTTGGGGCGCCTCGCCGCCTGCTTCGTCGACTCCCTGGCCACGATGGACGTCCCGTGTATCGGCTACGGCATCCGCTACGAGTACGGCATCTTCCGGCAGACCTTCGAGGGCGGCCGGCAGGTCGAGGTCCCCGACTCGTGGCTCTCGCTCGGCGGACCGTGGGAGTTCCCGCACCCGGACCGCGCGGTGACCGTGGGCTTCGGCGGCAGCACCGAGACCTACGTCGAGGACGCGGGGGACGGCTCCGGCCGCCAGGTCCAGCGCAACCGCTGGGTGCCGGCCTGGAACGTCCTCGGCGTGCCCTACCACTACATGGTCCCGGGCTACCAGAACGGCGTGGTCAACACCCTGCGCCTGTGGAGCGCCCGCGCCACGCAGGCCTTCGACCTGCAGATCTTCAACTCCGGCGACTACGCGGCAGCCGTGCGCGCCCAGACCTTCGCCGAGAACATCTCCAAGGTGCTCTACCCCGAGGACTCCACCCCGCAGGGCCGCGAGCTGCGCCTGCAGCAGCAGTACTTCTTCGTCGCCTGCTCGCTCAAGGACTTCATCGACCGCACGCTGGAGAAGGACTTCGACCTCCACCGCCTGCACGAGCGGATCATCTTCCAGCTCAACGACACCCACCCGGTCATCGCGATCCCCGAGATGATGCGCCTGCTGATGGACGAGCACGGCATGGAGTGGGACGAGGCATGGGCCGTCACGCAGAAGTGCTTCGCGTACACCTGCCACACGCTGCTACCGGAGGCCCTCGAGGTCTGGCCCGTCGAGCTCGTCGGCCGTCTCCTGCCGCGCCACCTCGAGATCATCTACCGCATCAACGAGGAGTTCCTCGAGACGGTCCGCGAGGCCTTCCCGGGCGACGAGCTGCGGGTGCGTCGTATGTCGATCATCCAGGACCACCCCGAGCGCGCCGTCCGCATGGCCAACCTCGCCACGGTGGCCGGGGTCAAGGTCAACGGCGTGGCCGAGCTGCACTCGCAGCTGCTGCGCGACAAGGTCCTGCCGGACTTCTCCGAGATGTGGCCCGACAAGTTCACCAACGTCACCAACGGCGTGACCCCGCGCCGCTTCATCCGCCTCGCCAACCCCACGCTGTCGCAGCTGATCACCGACACCATCGGCGTCGGCTGGGAGACCAAGCTGGAGCGGCTGGAGAGCCTCGAGCCGTACGCCGAGGACGAGGAGTTCCGCGAGCGCTTCGCCGCGGCCAAGCAGGCCAACAAGAAGCGCCTGCGCGAGCTGCTGGCGGTGCGCGACGGCATCGAGCTGCCCGAGCACGGCATGGTCGACGTGATGGTCAAGCGTCTGCACGAGTACAAGCGCCAGACGCTCAAGCTCCTGCACATCGTCTCGCTCTACGAGCAGATCATCTCGGGGCAGATCGACAAGGACTCGGTCGTGCCGCGCACGTTCGTGTTCGGCGCCAAGGCGGCCCCCGGCTACCACATGGCCAAGGAGATCATCTACCTCATCAACTCGGTCGCCGCGACGATCAACGCGGACGAGCGCGTCAAGGGTGTGCTGACGGTGGCCTTCCCGGCCAACTACAACGTCACGCTCGCCAACAAGCTCATCCCGGCCGCCGACCTGTCCGAGCAGATCTCGCTCGCCGGCAAGGAGGCGTCGGGCACGGGCAACATGAAGTTCGCCCTCAACGGCGCGCTCACCATCGGCACGGACGACGGCGCCAACGTCGAGATCCGCAAGCTCGTGGGTGACGACAACTTCTTCCTGTTCGGCATGGACGAGCCGCAGGTCGCGGCGCTGCAGGCCAAGGGCTACGTGCCCAGCGCGGTCTACGAGGCCAACCCGCAGCTGAAGCGGGCCATCGACCTGGTCGCGTCGGGGCACTTCACCGGCGGCGACCGTGGCCTGGCCGCAACCGTCGTCGACGACCTGCTCTACAACGACCGGTTCATGACGCTGGCGGACTTCCAGTCCTACATCGACGTGCAGGGCGAGGTCGACGAGGCCTACCGCGACCAGGAGCGCTGGACGCGCTCGGCGATCCTCAACGTCGCCCGCAGCGGCTTCTTCTCCTCCGACCGGTCGATGAAGGACTACCTGCGGCGCATCTGGATGCCCACGCACGACTGACCGCCCGCGTCACCCCACCGCACCCCGAAGATCGTCAGTGTTTGGTCCACCTTTCTTGGACCGAACACTCACGATCCCAGTGGGGTGTGGGTGGGATCCAGGCAGCTGCCGTATGACGGGCCAACGGCCTCTCGCCGTCCTCCGCACGCCGGCTCGACTCCGCCTGACGCGGCTGCGGCTGCGCGTTCCCGCCTACGTGGCTCCGGCCAGCTCCCGGGGCGTGCTGCAGCGCGCCGCCGTGACCAGTCGGCGCCACCGTGACCAGCCGGTGCCACCGTGACCAGCCAGCGCCACGGTCCTAAGTCTTGGCTGCCGGTCGCCGTCTTGAGCTGCAGCCCCAGACGGGGATCGGCCGCCCAGACGGGAGACGGTCATAGAGACGGGGGACAGTGCTGAGTGCTGTCCGGTGGTGGGTTCCTGCCTACGTGGCTCCGGCCAGCTCCGGTGGCGTGCTGCAGCGCGCCACCGTGACCAGGCGCCGCCGCCGTGCCCAGTCGGCGCCGCCGGCTGCGCTGCCGGCCTGCGTCTGGATCACCGTCCTGCGTCTGGGCCACTGTCCTAAGTCTTGGCTGCCGGCCGCCGTCTTGAGCTGCAGCCCCAGACGGGGATCGGCCACCTAGACGGGGGACGGCCACCTTGACGGGGATCGGCTACCTAGACGGGGGACGGCCACCCAGACGGGGTCGGCTACCCAGACGGGGGAGAGGCGATGGTGGGGTCAGCGGACGACGATCGCGTCCCCGACCGGCCGCTCGCCCGTCGCGTCGGACGGGTGGGTCACCAGCCGGCCCCGCACGACCATCGCCGTCGACCCGCCGCCGTCCAGGTTGATCGCGTCGACCATCCCCAGGTCCTTGGCCACCTGGGCCGCCTCGGGGATCGACAGCCCGAGCTCGCCGAGCTGGCGGCCGTCGACCGTCACCAGCATCGTGCGTCCGGCGCGGTCCACGCCGGCGAAGGTGCGGGGGTTGCGCTGCAGCACCCACCCGTAGTCGAAGCTGGGGTTGTCGGGCTGGTGCATCCCGTCGCGCTTCTGCGTGACGTGCAGCGCTCCGTCGCGGACGAGCTCGGGTCCGCCGTTGACCACGGTCGTTCCCTTGCGGTCGAGGCGGCGGCCGTCGTCGGTCAGAGCCTGCTCGACCCCTGCCCGGTCACCGACGCGCAGCCGCGCCAGGGCAGCGGCCGTCTGTCCGGTGGCCTGCACCGAGGTCTGCCCCCGCCCGAGGACCGTCCCCCGAGACGTGTGCACGGCGATGACGCGGCCGCGGTGGAGCACGACCTCGGCGCCCGGGCCCGACGGGGTGCGGGCCCCGAACTCACGGGTGTACGCCACGGCCTCGGCCGAGTCGCGGCAGGTGACGTCGTGCAGCGGCAGGGCCGTGGGCAGATCGGTCAGGTCTCCGCCGCAGTTGCGGATGAGGCCGATCACGCGGTTGATCCCGTCGAGCCGCACGCGACCCTGGGCGTGGACGAGCTCGCCCGTCCAGACCGGATTGACCACGCGGGTGTGCCGCGCCTTGGGGTCCAGAGCGAGCGCGGGCCGTCCGGCGACGGTCTCGGACAGCAGCCGTCCGTCATACACGGCCGCTCCGGCGGGGTCGCCCTCGGCGCCGGCGGTCGGGTCCATGACGAAGAAGCCGGCGTTGATGGCCGCCGTGGCGCGCGTGAACCCGGCCAGCGCGCTGGTCTTCTCGCGGCGCTCCAGGTCGGGGCCGTAGGTCGCGCCGAGCCGACCGCGGAAGGTGCGGGGGTCGATGGTGATCACGTTGACGGTCCACGGGCCCTTGGCCGCGACGTCGCCGTCCCAGCCGGAGTACCACGATCGGGACGCGAACCCGGCCGCCTTGAGACGGGCCACGAGCGCGTCGGCCGCCGCCTTGTCCGCCGTGCGCTCGACGAGCCGCAGGCGGTAGCCGAGGACCCCGGCCGGCACGTCGGCGGCCGCGGGACGACGGACCTCCTCCACGACGGCGGGGAAACCGGCGCCGGCCAGCCGGGCCCGCTGCGCGTCGGCGGCGGCCCGGTCCTGGATGGACCGGGTCGGGGTGTCGGGGTCGTTGCTGCTCCCGAGGGCGGGCATGTTGACCTCCACCACCCAGCGGAGGGCGGGGTCGGCGGTGCCGCGCGTGACGACGGTGCGGGTGACGCCTCGCTGGACCGGGGTCGTGACCCGGGACTCCGGCAACCCCGGCGCGCCGAGGTGCAGAGCGGTCGGGGAGCCCGGTCGTGGGTGGCGGTGCTCGGGGACGGAGGTCGCGGGGACGGAGGTCGCGGACGCGGGGACGGCCGTGGCGGCGGCGACGAGCGCGGCCGGGACGGCGACGGCGGCGAGGACGACCGCGGGGCGGCGGGTGCGAGTCATGCAGGGAGGCTAGGGGCGTGGGGCGTCCGCCGTATGACGGGGCAACGGTCTCTCGCGGTCCTGCGCATGGCCCGCCGGTGAACGCCTCCGCCCCTCCGTCCGGAGGGGATCAGCGGATGGCGCGGAAGATCTGCATCGACGGCCCCGACGTGACGCGTTCCTGGCCCGGGACGAGCCGCTCGCCCGCGGCGTCCGGCCGCTCCCACGCGCTGTCCCACATCAGGCGGTAGGCCTTGACCGCGTCGGCGTGGGGGAGCGTGACCGTGATGTCGTGCGCCGACCCGTGGAAGCACAGCAGGAAGGACTCGTCCTCGACGCAGTCCCCGTCGATGTAGGTGAGCAGCGTCGCGTTGCCCGGGTCGTCCCAGCGGGCGGCGGTCATCGGCTCCCCGTTGAGCGCGTACCACATGAGGTCCGCCGTGCCGTCCGGGTGGGGCGCCCGCCCGCCGAAGAAGTGCCGCTGCCGTAGCGCGGGGTGCTCGCGCCGCATCCGGGCCAGCCAGCTCGTCGTCTCGACCAGGTCCTCCTGCCACGGCTGCAGCGACCAGTCGACCCACGAGGCGCCGTTGTCCTGGCAGTAGGCGTTGTTGTTGCCGCGCTGGGAGCGGCCGAGCTCGTCGCCCGCGCAGAGCATCGGGACGCCGGCCGCGACGAACAACGTGCCGAGCAGGTTGCGCATCGAGCGGCGCCGCCGCGCCTGGGTCCCGGGGTCGGCGGGCCCCTCGGCGCCGTGGTTCCAGGACCGGTTGTTGTCGGTGCCGTCGCGGTTGTTCTCGCCGTTGGCGCCGTTGTGCTTGACGTCGTATGCCGTGAGGTCGGCCAGCGTGAAGCCGTCGTGCGCCGCGACGAAGTTGACCGAGGCGACGGGGCTGCGGTCGTGGTGGCGGAAGAGGTCCTCCGACCCGACGAGCCGGGTGGCGAGGTGCGAGACGCCGTGGCCGGACTGGCCGTGCGCGCTGCGCGCCTGGTCGACGAGCCAGAAGGTCCGCACGTCGTCGCGGAAGCGGTCGTTCCACTCGGCGAAGGGCGGGGGGAACTGGCCGGTGCGCCAGCCGTTGAAGCCGATGTCCCAGGGCTCGGCGACGAGCTTGGTGCGCGAGAGCACCGGGTCCGAGCGCAGCGCCATGAGGAAGGGGTGGTCGGGGTCGTAGCCGTCGTCCTTGCCCCGCCCGAGCGCCACCGCGAGGTCGAACCGGAAGCCGTCGACGTGGCACTCGGTCACCCAGTAGCGCAGCGAGTCCAGGACCAGGCGCATGGGCACGATGTGGCGCGTGTCGAGCGTGTTGCCGCAGCCGGTGACGTCGACGTCCCGGCCGCGCCCGTCGAGGCGGTAGTAGGTCGCCGCGTCCAGCCCGCGCAGCGACAGCGTGGCCCCGTCGACGCTCTGCTCGCAGGTGTGGTTGTAGACCACGTCGAGGATGACCTCGATGCCCGCGCGGTGCAGGGCCTTGACCATCCCCTTGAACTCGGCGAGCACGCCCTGGGGGTTGGTCGCGGCGGCATACGGCGCGTGCGGGGCGAAGAAGCCGAGCGTGTTGTAGCCCCAGTAGTTGGCCAGGCCGCGCTGCACGAGCTGCGGCTCGGACTCGAAGGCGTGGACGGGCAGCAGCTCCAGGGCCGTGATCCCGATCCGCGTGAGGTGGGCGATGGTGGCGGGGTGCGCGATCCCGGCATACGTCCCGCGCAGGTGTTCGGGGACGCCCGGCAGGCGGGCCGTGAGGCTGCGGACGTGGGCCTCGTAGAGGACGGTCGAGGAGATGGGGTTGCGCGGGTGGGCGTCCCCCTCCCACTCGAACCGGCCGTCGACGACGACGCCGCGGGGGACGAAGGGCGCGCTGTCGCGGGGGTCGATCACGTCGATGTCACCGTGCAGCGAGTCGTCGACCGAGTGGCCGTAGACCTCGGGCCGCCAGGTCACGGCGCCCTCCACGGCGCGGGCGTAGGGGTCGAGCAGCAGCTTGGCGGGGTTGTGCCGGTGGCCCTCCCACGGGCGCCACGGCCCGTGCACCCGGTAGCCGTACCGCTGCCCCGCGCGTACCCCGGGGACGGTGTCGAACCACGTGCCGAAGGCCCTGTGTCGCAAGGGGATCCGTCGCTCCGAGGCGCCCGTCCGGTCCTCGGGGTCGAAGAGGCACAGCTCGACGGCGTCGGCGTGCCCGGCGTGGACCGCGACGTCCGCCACGTCCACCCCCGAGACGGGGTCCACCCGCAGCGTGACGCCGAGGGCAGGGGTGTGGTCGGTCGTGGTCGGGGCCATGGCGCCGAGTGTAGGGCGGGCCGCGCGCCGGACGGCGCGGACGCTCGGGGGGCGAGGATGGCTCGGGCCAGTCCGTGACGTTACGGTGGAGCCATGACGGATCCCACCTCCCTCCCCAACTTCCCGCCGCCTGCCGACGAGCACCCGCTGCGCGGCCAGGTCCTCTCCGCCCTCCACGACGACGGGCTCATGGCGGACCTCGACGCCGACGGCGACGTCGCCTACAAGGTGCAGGGCCAGCAGCTGTTCGTCCGGTGCATCGAGGGCGACGTCACGATCATGCGCGTCTTCGGTCAGTGGCAGATCGGCGAGGACGTACCCGCCGACGAGCTGGCCCAGCTGCGCGCCTGCAACGAGCTGTCCCTGCGCATGAGCGTCGTCAAGGCCGGCCTCGCCGGCGGCACCCTCGTCGTGACCGCCGAGCACGTCATGCTCCCGGGCACCGACGTCAAGGTCCTGCTGCCCATGACGACCTCCGTCGTCCTCGCCGCCGTCCAGACCTGGCACCAGATCGCCACCGGTCAGGTCCAGCTCGACGAGGACGGCGACGGCCAGGGCGACCTCGGCCAGGGCGGGCTCCAGCAGTCCTGAGCCCCTCCGGCCGTATGCCGTCGCGCCCCTGCCCTCCCTCGTGCGGGGAGGGGCGCGCCCGTTCCCCCGAACGTCCGCAGGTGAAGTTACCAGCGGGTAATGTAGAGGGAGGCCCGGGCGTGACGTCCGCCGGTGTGGTGACCACCACTGCGCCGACGCGTCCCGTCAGGGCACAATGCCAACCGTGCGGCGTCGCCGTCCTGGCGCACGCCGCGAGCACCGAGAGAAGAGGACCCGCACGCATGGACATCGTTGTCTGCGTCAAGCACGTGCCGGACGCCCAGGGCGACCGCGGCTTCGACGACACCGACTGGACCACCGACCGCCAGGCCGTCGACGGCCTCATGTCCGAGCTCGACGAGTACCCCGTTGAGGAGGCGCTGCGGATCATCGAGGCGGGCGAGGGCACCCTGACCGTCATCACGATGGGCCCGGACGCCGCCGCCGACGCCGTCAAGAAGGCCCTGCAGATGGGCGCGGACAAGGGCGTCCACGTCAACGACGAGGCGCTGCACGGCAGCGACTCGGTCGCCACCTCCCTCGTCCTCGCCGAGGCCATCAAGAAGGTCGGCCAGCCCGACCTCGTGATGTTCGGGATGGCGTCGACCGACGGCGCCATGAGCGTCGTCCCGGCCATGGTCGCCGAGCGTCTGGGGCTGCCCCAGGTGACGCTGGCGTCCGAGCTCACCGTCGAGGGCTCCTCGGTGACGATCCGCCGCGACGGCGACACCGCCACCGAGCGCATCGAGGCATCCCTGCCCGCCGTCGTCTCGGTCACCGACCAGACCGGCAACGAGCCGCGCTACCCCTCCTTCAAGGGGATCATGGCCGCCAAGAAGAAGCCCGTGGAGACCTGGTCGCTCGCCGACCTCGGCATCGAGCCCGCCCAGGTGGGCCTCGAGGCCGCGTCGACCAAGGTCGAGCAGGCCACGCCGCGCCCACCGCGCGAGCAGGGCACGATCGTCAAGGACGAGGGCGAGGGCGGCACGCAGCTCGCCGAGTTCCTCGCGTCCAAGAAGTTCATCTGAGCCGGCCACGGCGACAAAGGAGTTCACTGACATGGCTGAAGTTCTCGTACTGGTCGACCACACCGACGGCAAGCTCAAGAAGACGTCCGCCGAGCTGCTGACGCTCGCGCGCCGCATCGGCGAGCCGAGCGCCGTCTTCCTCGGCAAGGGCGTCGAGACCGCCCTGCCCGTCCTCGCCAAGTACGGCGCGGAGAAGGTCTACGTCAACGACGACGAGCAGATCGCGCAGTACCTCGTCGGCCCGACGGTCGACGCCTTGGCCGCGGTCGTCGCGCAGGCGTCGCCGGTGGCGGTGCTGATGACCACCGGCACCAACGCCAAGGAGGTCGCGGGTCGCCTCGCGGTCCGCTGCGACGGTGGCGTCCTCACCGACGCGATCGACGTGGAGTCCGGCGGCAACGGCGTCCTCACGACGCAGTCCGTCTTCGCCGGCAACTGGACCGTCCGGGCCACCGGCACCAAGGGCCCGACCTTCGTGACGGTCAAGCCCGGCTCGGTCGCCCCCGAGGCGTCCCAGGGTGCGGCCGCGCAGGAGTCCGTCGCGGCGGAGATCTCCGACGCGTCCAAGGGCGCCCGCATCGTCGACAGCCAGCCCAAGCAGTCGACGGGCCGTCCGGACCTGTCCACCGCGCAGATCGTCGTCTCCGGCGGTCGTGGCACGGGCGGCGACTTCGCCAAGGTCGAGGAGTTCGCCGACTCGATGAAGGCCGCCGTCGGCGCCTCGCGCGCGGCCGTCGACGCCGGGTGGTACCCGCACTCCTCGCAGGTCGGCCAGACCGGCAAGCAGGTGTCGCCGCAGCTCTACGTCGCGTGCGGCATCTCCGGCGCGATCCAGCACCGGGCGGGCATGCAGACGTCCAAGACGATCGTCGCCGTCAACAAGGACGAGGAGGCGCCGATCTTCGAGCTCGTCGACTTCGGCGTCGTGGGCGACCTGTTCAGCGTCCTGCCCCAGGCCACCGAGGCCGTCAAGAAGCGCTGACCTCCCCCAGGTCGATCCGGGGCCGCCGCCACGCGCACGCGTGAAGGCGGCCCCGATCTTCGTCATACGGCCTCTAGGGTGGGAACCGCCCGGCGGGGCCACGACGTCCACCAGAGGACGTCAGCAGCAGTGCAGCGGTGCGGAGGGGGATTCACATGACCACGCGACGGTCCCAGGTCGTGGTGCTTGGGATGACGGCCGTCCTGGCGGGTGCGATCACCGGCTGCTCGTCGGGCACCCGCCCCACGTCGGCCGGGGTCTGCGTCGACCCCGACACCAACACCCGCGTCGAGGACCGCTACTGCGACCAGTGCCTCGACCCACGCACGGGCAAGCCGCTGCGCAAGCCCAACGGCCAGCCCTACACCGAGGCGGAGTGCGAGGCCCAGCACAGGCGGGGTGGCGGCGGGGTCCTGCTGCTCGGCGGCCTTCGCGGCCCGGGCTACTACTACTACAACAACGGTGCGCGGGTCCCGCGGGTTGGGGGCGCCGTCAGCGGCGGCAGCTTCAGCGCACCGTCCAACCACTCCTACGTCCGCGGCGGTGTCGACCGCAACGGCACGACCCTCGACGCGTCGAAGGTCAAGGGCGGCAAGACCACGACCATCTCGCGGGGCGGCTTCGGCGGGTCCGGCAGCAAGGGCAGCAGCTGATGCGGCGCGTCCCCTCGGAGCCGCGGACCGGCTGGCGGGAGACGGTCGAGTCTCAGGGGCTGGTCTATCCCGTCACCGTCCGGCCCGACGGCACCGAGCGCCCCTACTGGTACGAAGAGGCCTACTACGCCCTCACCGCCGCCGAGGTCGACCAGCTCGAGGCCGCCACCGAGCAGCTGCACGGCATGTGCCTCGAGGCCGCCCGCCACCTCGCCACCGGAGCGATGGGCGACCTCGGGCTCCCCGAGGGGTCGCTGCGGCTCGCGCAGGCCTCGCTCGACGCCGCCACCCCGTCCCTCTACGGCCGGTTCGACCTGCGCCACGACGGCGAGGGACCGCCCAAGCTGCTGGAGTACAACGCCGACACCCCCACCGGGCTGCTCGAGTCCGCGGTGATCCAGTGGTTCTGGCTCGAGGACACCCACCCCGACCGCGACCAGTGGAACTCCGTGCACGAGAGGCTGATCGCCGCGTGGCAGGACCTGGCGCCGCGCATCACCCAGCCGGTCTGGTTCGCCCACCACGAGGGCGAGACCACCGGCGAGGAGTGGATGACCGTGACCTACCTGCGCGACACGGCCGAGCAGGCCGGCCTCGCGACGCAGGGCATCACGATGGGGCAGATCGGCTACAACGAGGCGGCCGAGTACTTCGTCGGGCACGAGGCGCAGATGCTCCGCACCTGCTTCAAGCTCTACCCGTGGGAGGACATGCTCCGCGAGCCGTTCGGCCGCTGGGTCGAGCCGCGCCCCAACCCGATGTACGGCACCACGTGGATCGAGCCGCCGTGGAAGGTGCTGCTGTCCAACAAGGCGCTGCTGGCCGCTCTGTGGCACCTCTACCCGGGGCACGAGCTGCTGCTGCCGGCCTACCTCGACGAGCCGCGCGACCTGACCGAGTGGGTCGCCAAGCCGTTGCACGGGCGCGAGGGTGACAACATCCGCATCCACGCCGAGGGGATCGAGCACGAGCAGCCCGGCGGCTACGGCGCCGAGGGCTGGTGCTACCAGCAGTGGTGCCCGCTGCCCGAGCTCGACGGCAACAAGGTCGTGCTCGGCAGCTGGGTCGTCGACGGGCGCGCCGCGGGCGTCGGCATCCGCGAGAGCGACGGCTGGATCACCGACTACGACGCGCGCTTCGTGCCGCACCTGATCGACACCGCACCACCCAGCGAGGCCCAGCGCACGGCATGGGTCGACGACGACCGGAGGGGATCCCGACGATGAGCGACATGCTCGAGTCTCTGCTGTATGCCGCTGTCTACTGCCTGGCCGGGATCGCCCTGCTGGCAGGGGGATTCGTCACGATGGACCTCCTCACGCCGGGGCGGCTCGGCGAGCGCATCTACACCGAGCGGTCGATCAACGCGGCCCTCATCGTGGGTGCGGAGTTCCTCGGGCTCGGGGCGATCGCGTTCACGACGATCTGGACCAACGGCAGCGCCGGCTTCGGCGCGGCGCTGGCCTGGACGCTGGCGTTCGGGATCCTCGGGATCGCCCTGCAGGCCGTGAGCTTCCTGGTGCTCGACGCCATCACGCCGGGGTCGCTGCGCGCGATCGCGGTCGAGCAGGGCCTGCACCCGGGGGCCATCGTCGCCGCGTCCGCGATGCTCGCGGTGAGCGCCATCGTGTGCGCGTCGATAGCCTGACCGCGTGACCGACGACACCACCCGCACCTGGCGGCCCCTGCCCACCGACCGTCCCGTCCGGGTCGCCCTGCTCGGCCACGGCCTCGCCGGCAGCGTCTTCCACGGCCCCCTGCTGGCCGCCGACCCCCGGTATGCCGTCGCCGTCGTCATGACCTCGTCGCCCGAGCGCGCGGAGGCGGCCCGCAGCGCCCATCCCGGTGTCGAGATCGTCCCGGACGCCGACGCCGTGTGGGAGCGGGCCGACGACCTGGACCTCGCGGTCGTGGCCACACCCGGCGAGACCCACGCGCGGTTCGGCATACGGGCTCTCGAGCACGGTCTGGCCTGCGTCCTCGACAAGCCGGCCTGCACGACGGCCGCGGAGGGCGCCGAGCTCCTGGCCACCCAGGCGCGGACCGGGGTGCCGCTCACCGTCTTTCACAACCGCCGGTTCGACGGCGACTTCCTCACGGCCCGGCGGCTGCTGCGCGAGGGGCGGCTCGGTGAGCTCGTGCGGATCGAGTCGTCGTTCGAGGTCTGGAAGCCCACGGTCACCAAGGCGTGGAAGGCCGGCGCCAGCCCCGCCGAGGGCGGCGGCGTGCTCTACGACCTCGGACCGCACCTGATCGACCAGGCCGTCCAGCTCGCCGGTCCGGTCGAGGGCTCGTATGCCGTCCTGCGGGCGCTTCGCGCGGGTGCCCTCTCGGACGACGACGCGGTCGTGGTGCTGCGGCACGAGTCCGGTGTCGTCAGCCACCTCACCGCGAGCACCCAGGCGCGCCGGCCCGGACCGCGGATGCGGGTGCTCGGCACCGAGGGCGCCTGGACCTGCTACGGCCTCGACGGTCAGGAGAAGGCACTCGGGGCGGGTGCCTCGCCGAGCGACGGCGACTTCGGGATCGCCGGGTCCGAGCGGGGGAGCGTGCTCACCACCGACGCCGGCGACGAGGCCGTGCCGCTGGAGCGGGGGGACTACCCGCGCTTCTACGCCGAGCTGGCCGACGCCCTGCAGGGGAGGGGTGAGGTGCCGGTCGACCCGGCCGACGCCGTGGGCGTGGTGGGCCTCATCGCCGACCTGCACCGTCGCCACCCGGTCCGACCGCGCCCGTAGACTCGAGGGCGTGCTGCAGGACTACGCCTATCTCGACCACGCCGCCACGACCGCCGTCCACCCGGAGGTGATCGAGGCCGTCGCGGCCCGTCGCGCCGTGGTCGGCAACCCGTCCAGCCTGCACACCGCCGGCCGTGCGGCCCGCCGCGTCGTCGAGGAGTGCCGCGAGCAGATCGCCGAGGCGGTCGGGGCCCGCCCCTCGGAGGTGGTCTTCACCTCCGGCGGGACCGAGGCCGACAACCTGGCGGTCATCGGCGGCTATCGCGCTCGTCGGGCCGCCGACCCCGCCCGCCGGCGCGTCCTGACCAGCACCGTCGAGCACCCCGCCGTCCTGGACGCCGTGGAGCACCTCGTCACGCACGAGGACGCCGAGGTGACCTGGCTCGAGGTCGACGAGACCGGTCGGGTGCGCCTCGACCAGGCCCGCGCCGCCATCGAGGACGATCCCGGCTCGGTCGCCCTCGTCTCGTTGATGTGGGCCAACAACGAGGTCGGCACGATCCAGCCTGTCGCCGAGGTGGCCTCGATCGCCGCCGCGCACGGCATACCCGTGCACACCGACGCCGTCCAGGCGGTGGGGCACGTGCCGGTGGGCTTCGCGGAGTCGGGCGCCACCCTGCTCTCCCTGACGGCGCACAAGCTCGGCGGACCCGTCGGCACCGGGGCGTTGCTGGTGCGCCGCGACGCCGCCGTGTCGCCGCTCACCCACGGCGGGGGCCAGGAGCGCCAGATCCGGTCGGGCACCCTCGACACCGCGGGCATCGTCGGCCTGGCCACGGCGCTCGAGATCGCCAGCCGGTCGAGGGAGTCCGAGACGGAGCGGCTCGTGGCGCTGCGCGACCGGCTCCTGCACGGGGCGCTCGACCTGGGGCTCGGCATCCGCGTCGGCGGGGACTGGGAGCCGGGCGACGCGAGCCGCCGGCTGCCCGGCAACGCCCACCTGCTCGTCCCCGGCTGCGAGGGCGACTCGTTGCTCTATCTCATGGACGCGGCCGGCGTGCTCTGCTCCACGGGCTCGGCCTGCCACGCCGGCGTGCCGCAGCCCTCGCACGTGCTGCTCGCCATGGGGCTCAGCGAGACCGAGGCGCGAGGAGCCCTGCGCCTCACCCTGGGGCACACCTCGACCGAGGCCGACGTCGAGCGCGCCCTCGCCGCCCTGCCCGGCGCGGTGGAGCGGGCGCGGCGCGCCGGGTCGCTGTCGGGGGAGGGGCCGCGCGAGACCTCTGCGTCTGAGAGGGCCGAGCCTGCCGAGACCGCCGAGACCGCCGCGACCTCGACCGAGACCGCCCAGGCCCCGCGGGTCGACCTGTCCGACGCGGAGGTCGCGAGCTGATGCGCGTCGTCGCCGCCATGAGCGGGGGCGTCGACTCGGCCGTCGCCGCGTCGCGCATGCTCGAGGCCGGGCACGACGTCGTGGGCGTCCACCTCGCGCTGTCCACGTCCGCCGCCACGCTGCGCGAGTCTGCCCGCGGCTGCTGCACGCTCGAGGACGCGGGCGACGCCCGCCGGGTGGCCGACCGGCTCGGGATCCCGTTCTACGTCTGGGACATGGCCGCGCGGTTCAAGGCCGACGTCGTCGACGACTTCGTCCAGGAGTATGCCGCCGGCCGGACCCCCAACCCCTGCCTGCGCTGCAACGAGCGCATCAAGTTCGCGGCGCTGCTCGACAAGGCGCTGGCGCTGGGCTTCGACGGCGTCGCGACGGGGCACTACGCCCAGGTCGTGGAGACCACCGGTGCCGACGGGACGAGGCGGCGCGAGCTGCACCGCGCCGTGGACCAGGCCAAGGACCAGAGCTATGTCCTCGGGGTGCTCGACGCCGACCAGCTCGCGCGGTCGTTCTTCCCCCTCGGCGACTCCACCAAGCCGCAGATCCGCGAGGAGGCGGCGGCCCGTGGCTTCGCCGTGGCCAAGAAGCCCGACTCGCACGACATCTGCTTCATCGCCGACGGCGACACGCGCGGCTGGCTGGCGCAGCGGCTGGGGGAGCAGCCCGGCGAGATCGTCGACGAGACCGGCTCGGTCGTCGGCAGCCACCAGGGCGCCTACGCCTACACGGTCGGGCAGCGCCGCGGCCTGCGCCTCGGCCGGCCCGCCGCGGACGGGGCGCCGCGCTACGTCGTCGACGTGGACGTGCCCCGCAACCAGGTCGTGATCGGTCCCGCCGACCTGCTCGGCATCGACGCGATCCGCGGCGACCACGCCCGCTGGTGCGGCGCGCCGCCCGCCGGCGAGGTCGAGGTGGGGGCCCAGCTGCGGGCGCACGGCGAGGAGCTCCCGGCCCGGGCCTGGGTCGACGGGGACGCCGTGCAGGTCCGGCTGCTCGAGCGCACGCGTGGCGTCGCGCCCGGCCAGTCGGTCGTGCTCTACGACGGCACCCGCGTCGTCGGGTCCGCCACCATCGCCGAGACCTGGCGCGATGGCGGTGCCCGGCATGAGGGTCGCCGGGACCGGGTATGCGGCAGACCTCACCAGCGGACGGCACCGAGCGCCGACCGCACGACCGGCAAGGAGATGACCATGACGGACATCGACCCCCAGGGCACCGAGCTGCGCAACCACGAGCTGGCCGACGAGGACTCGCGCCAGCACACGGAGACGGCGGTCGAGGGCGACGCCGAGGGCCAGCAGGACGCCGAGCGCGTCCACTCCGAGGACCCCGCCGAGGGCTGAGCCGCCGTTCGAGAGGCGACAGACGGGGGTGATCCGCGACGGATGACCCCCGTCTGTCGCCTTCCGACGTGTACGAGCCGGATGCCGGAGCGCGCTACCGTCGAGGTGTGACGAGAGCGACAGGCATGGGTTCGTGGCCGGGCACCGACGTGCGCGAGACGCAGCGCGGGGTGCGGTCGCTGCTCGCCGAGGACGGGTTGCCCTACCTGCCCGAGCTGCCCGACCGCGGGCCCGGGGCCGACATGGTCGGGCGCGCCGCGGCGCTGCTCGTGGACCTGCACGTCGACCTGCAGCCGATGGGCTGGCGGTTCGTCGACCGACCCGGACGCGACGCCGACCGCGCACGCTCGTGGTGGGGGCAGGACCTGGACGAGCTGGCCGAGAGCTTCGACGGCTACCAGGGCGAGCTCAAGGTGCAGGTCGCCGGGCCGTGGACCCTCGCGTCGTCGGTCTGGCTGCACCGGGGCGAGCGCAGCGTCGTCGACCCGGGGGCCGTCCGCGACCTGGCGGGCTCGCTCGCCGAGGGCATCAAGGGTCACGTCGCCGAGGTGGAGCGCCTCGTCCCCGGGGCGCGCGTCGTGCTGCAGCTCGACGAGCCGTCCCTCCCCGGCGTGCTCGCCGGTCGCCTGCCCACCGCCAGCGGCTTCGGTCGGATCCCCGCCGTCGACTCGTATGTCGCCGCCAACCTCGTGGGGGAGGTGCTGCAGGCGGCGGGGGACCGGCATACGGTCGTCCACTGCTGCGCCAAGGGCACGCCCCTCGCCCTGCTGCGCACCATGGGAGCCTCGGCGCTCGCCGTCGACGCCACCGTCCTGGGTCCCAAGGGCTGGGAGTCGCTCGCCACCACCCTCGAGGCGGGCACCGACGTGTGGCTCGGCAGCTATGCCTCGGCGTCGCCGCTGCCCACCGTCGCCGCCGTCCACGACGGACTCGTGCGCCGCTGGCACGAGCTCGGGCTCGCGGCCAGCGACCTCGCGGAGGTCACGATCTCGCCGGCGTGCGGGCTGGTCGGGCTGTCGCCCGCCGACGCCGTCGCCGCGCAGCGCCTGGCGGTTCAGGTGGCCGAGGCGGTCACCGAGACGGCCCTGGGGTGAGCGCCACCCGCGTCTCCTGGCAGGTCAAGTGGATCGGGCTCGTCCTGATCTGGGGCTCGAGCTTCCTGCTCATGAAGGTCGGGCTCGGCGCCCTCGCGCCCCTGCAGATCTCGACGCTGCGCGTGGTGTCCGGCGCGGTCGTCGTCGTGACCCTGCTGCACCTCGGCCGGGGTCGGCTGCCGAGCGAGCGGCGAGCATGGCTGCACCTGCAGGTCGTCGGATTCTTCTTGTGCACGGCGCCGTTCACGTTGTTCGCGCTCGGCGAGACCCGGGTCAGCTCGGCGCTCGCCGGCATCGGCAACGCCGTCACACCCATCGCCACCGTCGTGCTGACCATGCTGTTCGTCCGGGACGAGCACTACTCGCTGCCTCGCCTGGCGGGCGTGGTGCTGGGGTTCGTCGGGGTCGTCGTGATCATGCAGCCGTGGGCGGTGCACGAGCGGCCGGACCTGCTGGGCTTCGCGATGACGCTGGCCGCGGGCACGTGCTACGGCATCGGCTGGACCTGGCACCGGCTGCACCTCAAGCGCTACGACCCGGGCGGGCTGAGCGTGCCGGCCGGCCAGCTCGTCAGCGCCTCGGGCCAGCTCGTGCTGCTGCTCACGGCGTGGTGGGCGCTCGGCGGGTCCGGCCTCTCGGCGCCGTGGTCCGCCCACCTGGTGCGGGCCGAGGGATCGGTGACCGGGTCGCTGCTGGCCGTGCTCGTGCTCGGCATGGTGGGGACGGGGTGGGCGTTCACCGCGCAGTTCGACGTGGTGCGGGCCGCCGGGGCGACGGTGGGGACCTCGGTCACCTATCTCATCCCGGTCGTGTCGGTGCTCCTCGGCGTGCTCGTGCTGGACGAGCACGTGACGGCCTGGACGCTGGTGGGTTTCGCGTTCGTGCTGGCGGGGGCCGTGCTCATCGGCCTCGGCAACCGCTGGGCGACGTCGCACGCAGCCCGGCGCGCTGCGCGAATCCACTGACCCCGTTCGGCAACCACGTGGCATCGTCCCCAAGGCGTCATCACTCGCCGGAGGTCACTTGGCAGGGAGGGAGCGCGCGAAGTCCAGCCCCACCTCGAGCCAGGCGCGCAGCCCCTCGTGCGTCGCCAGCGTGCGCTCGTCGACGACCAGCCAGTTCTGCATCTCCCGGCCCTTCATCACCATCCGGCTCGCCCCGTCCTCGGCCACCAGCCGGTCCGCCTCCTCCGGGTCGCAGCGCAGCATCAGCCCGCCGGCGCTGACGGCGGCCACGGCCATGTTGCCCGACGCGAGGAAGGCCAGCCCGCCGAACATTTTCTTCTCCGTCACGTCCAGGTCGTCCTGCACGTACGCCCGGATGCGGGCGGCCAGGTTCTCGTCATACGCCATGCCCACGATGATGGCGCACGCGGTCGCTCAGGGGGTCTGTCCGACCCGTCTGGCACGATGCACGTATGGCGAGGAGCACGTCCCCGGCTCGCGGGGTCACCGACGACGAGGCCGACATCCCGACGACCGAGACCGAGGTGGCCGACGCCTCGGTCGAGGCCCGCCACGAGTGGACCGACGTGGCGCAGCGGGTGGTCGAGGCGCAGGAGGCCTACTACGGCCGGGACGCGCCGACGCTGTCGGACGCGGACTACGACCAGCTGATGCGCCGCCTGCAGGAGCTCGAGGAGGAGTTCCCCGACCTGCGCACGCCCGACAGCCCGACCCAGCGCGTCGGGACCTTCCACCAGGCCACCGACTTCGCTCCGGTGGAGCACCGCGAGCGGATGCTCAGCCTGGACAACGTGTTCTCCGCCGACGAGCTGGCCGAGTGGCTGGCCCGGGTCGAGCGCGATCTCGAGGGGGCGCCGCACTACCTGTGCGAGCTCAAGATCGACGGGCTCGCCATCAACCTGCTCTACGAGGGCGGCCGGCTGGCGACGGCCGCCACGCGCGGCGACGGGCGCGTGGGGGAGGACGTGACCCCCAACGTCCGCACGATCGAGGGCATCCCGCACCGGATCACCGGCGACGACGTGCCGGACCTGCTCGAGGTGCGCGGCGAGATCTTCTTCCCCATCGAGGCCTTCGGCGACCTCAACGCGAGCCTGGTCGAGCAGGGCAAGGCGCCCTTCGCCAACCCGCGCAACGCGGCGGCAGGGTCGTTGCGGCAGAAGGACTCTCGCATCACCGCGACCAGGCCCCTGCACATGCTGGTCCACGGCGTCGGCGCCCGGACGGGCTTCGCCATCACGCGCCAGAGCCAGGCCTACGAGCTGCTGACGGCCTGGGGCTTCCCGACGTCCTCGCACTACCGCGTGCTCGCGAGCCCGCAGGAGGTGCTGGACTTCGTCGCCTACTACGGCGAGCACCGGCACGACGTCGAGCACGAGATCGACGGCATCGTCATCAAGGTCGACGAGATCTCCCTCCAGGGCCGGCTGGGGACGACCTCGCGGGCGCCCCGCTGGGCGATCGCCTACAAGTACCCGCCCGAGGAGGTCAACACCACGCTGCTGGACATCCGGGTCAACGTCGGCCGCACCGGGAGGGTCACGCCCTACGGCGTGATGGAGCCGGTCAAGGTCGCCGGCTCGACCGTCGAGATGGCCACGCTGCACAACGCCTTCGAGGTGGTGCGCAAGGGCGTGCTCATCGGCGACACCGTGGTGCTGCGCAAGGCCGGTGACGTGATCCCCGAGATCCTCGGCCCGGTCGTCGACCTGCGCGACGGCACCGAGCGGGAGTTCGTGATGCCGACGCACTGCCCGGCGTGCGGCACCGAGCTCGCCTACGAGAAGGAGGGCGACAAGGACATCCGCTGCCCCAACGCCCGCTCCTGCCCGAGCCAGCTGCGCGAGCGGGTCTTCGGCCTGGCATCGCGCGGCGGGTTCGACATCGAGGCGCTCGGCTGGGAGGGCGCGATCGCGCTCCTGGACTCCGGCGTGATCGCCGACGAGTCCACGTTGTTCGACCTGAGCGCCGAGGACGTGGCCCGGGTGCCGCTCTACACGCGGGCCGCCACCAAGAAGGAGCTGGCCGACCCGGACTCCGTGCCCGAGCCGGGGATCGTGGACGGGCACGTCCTGTCCGCCAACGGCCGCAAGCTCGTCGACAACCTCGACAAGGCCAAGGAGCAGCCCCTGTGGCGCGTCCTCGTGGCGCTGTCGATCCGTCACGTCGGGCCGACCGCGGCGCGGGCGCTCGCCACGCACTTCGCCTCGATGGACGCCATCCGCGCCGCGTCGGTCGAGGAGCTGGCAGACGTCGAGGGGGTCGGCGGCGTCATCGCCGAGTCGGTCGTGCAGTGGTTTGACGTCGACTGGCACCGCGAGATCGTCGAGCGCTGGGCGGCCTCCGGGGTGCGTATGGCGGACGAGCGGGACGCCTCGATCGAGCGCACGCTCGAGGGTCTCACCGTGGTCGTCACGGGCTCGCTCGAGAGCTTCACGCGCGACTCGGCCAAGGAGGCGATCATCGCCCGCGGCGGCAAGGCGGCCGGCTCGGTCTCCAAGAAGACCGACTTCGTCGTCATCGGCGACAACGCCGGCGCCAAGGCCGCCAAGGCCGAGGAGCTCGGTCGCCCGATCCTGGACGAGGCCGGCTTCGTGCGCCTGCTCGAGGGCGGCCCGGACGCCGTCTCCTGACGCGCCTGCACGGCCGTTCCCGCCGGGCCACTCGCGCCCGTCACAGATCTTCGGGTTCTATCCCGAAGATCTGCTTCTATTGCGAAGGCGCGGCGGAGGCGAATGGCAGAGCTGCCAGGGGTGCGTCGGGTGGCTTGGCGCCGGGTCGAGAGACTGTGCGCGGGTACTCCTGGCGACTGGTGGTGACGGTCGGTGAGGGCCTCGGCGGATGGGTGTTTCCGCTGGTCAAGGGTGGTTTCCGGTCATATTTTTCGCTATCATGTTCGTATGACGAGAGCGCCGCTCCGCGAGGCTCACCAGCCCGACGCGGGTCCGGCACGCCGCCACCTGACCCCCCTGTCCGAGGCCGCGACCGGGACGCTGTCGGCGGTTGGGGTGGACGCGGTCGTGGACCGGTTGGTGGTGCTGGACGAGACCCTCACCGACGTGCAGCGGACCGCGTTGCTGGCGTCCCTGCAGCGGTTGGAGCGGGCGGCGCAGGCCGCGCAGCTGCGGGTGATGCTGGCCCTGGACGAGGACCGCCACGACCAGCGCGAGGCATCTGGGCGCGCGTCGGACCGGGGTTCCTGCGCGCCGGGGGTCGCGGCGCAGGTCGGGGCCGCGTTGGGGTGCTCGGCGTCGGCGGCGGGGTTCCGGCTGGGGTTGGCGCGGGTCGCCGACCGGGAGCTGCCCCGCCTGGCGGGTCTGCACCGGCGGGGGCTGGTCTCGCTCGATCACGTGCGGGCGGTCGCGGCGGCCACGATCGGAGTCGGGCGTGATGACCGGCTCACCGTGGACGAGGAGGTCGCCCCGCGCGCGGCGGGGTGGACCGTGCGGGAGCTGGAGGCCCGGGCCCGGGCGATCGCCTACGAGCTGGACCCGGCCGCGGCGACCGCGGCCCACGACCGTGCCGTGGCGGACCGGCACGTGTCGGGTCGCCCGGTCGCGGGCGCGATGATGCGCTTGTCGGCGTTGCTGCCGTTGGTGGAGGGCGTGGCGTGCCTGGCGTCGTTGGGTCGGGGTGCGCAGGCCGCGAAGGCGGCCGGGGACGCGCGCAGCGTGTCGCAGCTGCGCGCGGACCTGCTGGTGCAGCGGATCACCGGGGAAGCGCCCGGGTGCATGCCGGTCGAGGTCGGGGTCGTGATGAGTGACCTGACCGCGTTCGGGACCGGGGACACCGCGGCGTGGCTTCCCGGCTACGGCCCGGTCCCCGCCCCCGTCGCGCGCCGGCTGCTGCGCGGTCAGGACGAACGCCACCACGGCAGCCACCCCGACGGTGACACCGGGCCGGGGTACGTGCCTGGTGAGGGGGTCGACGGAGACGACCCGGCCGTGCTGGCGCGGGCGGCGGACGTGTTCCTGCGCCGCTTGTACACCCACCCCGACACCGGGCAGCTGGTCGCCCTGGACGCGCGAGGTCGCACCTTCGACGGCGCGTTGCGTCGGTTGATCGTGTGGCGCGACGGGACCTGCCGCGCCCCGGGCTGCGACTCGCCCATCCGTCACGTCGACCACGTCCAGGCGTGGCGGGACGGCGGGCCCACCAGCGCGAGCAACGGCACCGGGGTGTGCGAGGCCCACAACTACGCCCACGAAGCGGCCGGCCACACCGCACACGGCCTCCAGCACCGGCCAGACGACACCGGCTGGGACCCGCCACCAGCGATCACCTACCGCTACCCCGACGGCAGTCAGCACACCACCACGGCCCCACCCCTGATCCCCTCCATCTGGGGACCCGTCGGCAGCCACCCGCGCCGAGAGTGCCGGGAGCGCCGGGAGCACGACTGAGGTCAGCGTCACGATCCGGCCACGTCGCCTGTGCGGCGTCCGAGTCGTCACCCGATCGGCGGCATACTCATGCGCAACGGCGTCTGCCACCAGCGGGCGCCCTGAGGGTGAACGGATGTCACGACCATGAGTGACCAGACCTGGCAGATCATCTCGATGGTGATCTACCTGATCGGCATGATCTACATCGGCTACTGGGCCTACCGGCGCACCGTCGGTCTGGGGGACTACATGCTCGGCGGCCGTGGCCTCGGCCCCGCCGTGACCGCCCTGTCCGCCGGTGCCGCCGACATGTCGGGCTGGCTGCTCATGGGTCTGCCCGGCGCGATCTACGCCACCGGGCTGATCGAGGCCTGGATCGCCGTCGGCCTGACCGTGGGCGCCTGGCTCAACTGGAAGTTCGTGGCCCCCCGGCTGCGGGCCTACACCAAGGTGGCCAGCGACTCGATCACCATCCCGAGCTTCCTCGAGAACCGCCTGCGCGACAAGTCCCGGATGCTCCGGATCGTCTCCGGCGTCATCATCCTGGTCTTCTTCACCTTCTACGTCTCGTCCGGCATGGTCGCGAGCGGCGTCTTCATGAAGCAGTCCTTCGGCATGGAGTACCACGTCGGCATGCTGTTCATCACGGCCGTGACCGTGGCCTACACCCTGTTCGGCGGCTTCCTCGCGGTGAGCTACACCGACTTCGTGCAGGGCCTGATGATGTTCTGCGCGCTCATCGCCGTCCCGATCATCGGCCTGTTCGCCGTGGGCGGCCCGGCGGAGGCGGCGCGCTCGATCCGGGCGGTCAACCCCGACGCGCTGTCCATGGTCACCGGCGCGACCACGGTCGGCGTCGTCAGCTCGCTGGCCTGGGGCCTCGGCTACTTCGGTCAGCCGCACATCATCGTGCGGTTCATGGCCATCCGCTCGGTCGAGGAGACCAAGCAGGGTCGGCGCATCGGCGTGGGCTGGATGATGCTGTCCTGCCTCGGCGCCATCGCCACCGCCCTCGTCGGCGTGGCCTACTTCCAGCAGAACCCCGCCCTCAAGATCTCCAACCCCGAGACCGTCTACATCGCCATGGGCCAGATCCTGTTCCACCCCATCATCGCCGGGTTCATGCTCGCCGCCGTGCTCGCCGCGATCATGAGCACCGTCTCCTCCCAGCTGCTCGTCACGTCGTCGGCGCTGGTGGAGGACCTCTACAAGGTGATCGGGCGCCGCGAGGGGTCGGACGCGTCATACGTGCTGCTCGGCCGCCTGGGTGTCCTCACCATCTCGCTCATCGCCGCCGCCCTGGCGTGGTCGACCACGTCGCCGATCCTCAAGCTCGTGGCGTTCGCGTGGGCGGGCTTCGGCGCGGCGTTCGGCCCGACGGTCCTGCTCGCGCTGTTCTGGCGCAAGCTCACGGCCAAGGGTGCACTCGCCGGCATGGTGGTCGGGGCCCTGCTCGTGTGGCTGTGGGCCGCCAGGAGCGGGGGGATCTTCGACTACTACGAGATCCTGCCGGGCTTCATCGGCAACCTCCTCGTCGCCGTCGTGGTCAGCCTGCTGACCCACCACCACGACGAGGAGATCCGCGTCGAGTTCGACGAGACGGTGCGTCAGGTCCGCCGCGAGGAGGCGGCGGCGGAGGGCTGACCCCACCCGCCCGTCCCCCAAGAACGTGAGGGTTTGGTCCAAGAAGGTTGGATGTCGTGTCTCGGTAC
>NZ_DKGR01000037.1:8171-8530 GCF_002453335.1 Arsenicicoccus sp. UBA6765 | reverse complement strand
CCAGGAGGCCACGCCCGCCGCCGAGGACGTCCCCGCGGCGGAGACTCCGGCGGCGGAGACTCCGGCGCCGGACGCGAAGCCCGCGGCCGCACCGGCCCCGAGCCCCGTCCCGACCCCGGCCGCCGTGCCGACCCCGGCCGCGATGCCGAAGCCCCCGGCTCGTCCGGCCCCCGCGTCCCCGTCGGGCGTGCCGGCACCGATCGCCCCGCCCGCCGGCCCGCCGAGCAACGCGGCGACCTTCGGCCGGGTGGCCGAGGACGGCACCGTCTACGTCCGGACCCCGGACGGCGAGAAGGCCGTCGGTTCCTACCCGGGTGCGAGCAGCGAGGAGGCCCTGGCCTACTTCGCCCGCAAGTACG
>NZ_DKGR01000037.1:0-7964 GCF_002453335.1 Arsenicicoccus sp. UBA6765 | reverse complement strand
GCCTACTTCGCCCGCAAGTACGACGAGATGTGGGCGGCGTCCGAGCTGCTCTATCACCGCGTGCTGCAGACCGGCCTGTCCGCCAAGGAGGCCACCGAGGACCTCGCCAAGCTGCGCGAGCACATCGGTGAGGCCAACGTCGTCGGCGACCTGCCCGGCCTGGACGCCAAGGTCGAGTCCATCGCCACCGCCATCGAGGCGCGCCGTCAGGTGGAGGCGACCGAGCGCGCCGCCGCCCGCGACCAGGCCCGCACCGAGCGCGAGGCGATCGTCGCCGAGGCCGAGAAGATCGCGGCCCAGGACCCCGCCAAGACGCAGTGGAAGGCGAGCGGCGCCCGCATCCGCGAGCTCCTCGACGACTGGAAGAAGCACCAGCGGTCGTCGGTCAAGCTCGACCGCGAGTCCGAGAACTCCCTGTGGCAGCGCTTCAGCACGGCCCGCAACTCCTTCGACAAGGCCCGCCGGGTCTACTTCGCCGAGCTGGAGTCCACCCAGTCCGAGGCCAAGGCCGCCAAGGAGAAGCTCGTCGCCGAGGCCGAGAAGCTCTCGGCCAGCAAGGAGTGGGGCCAGACCGCGGGCGCCTTCAAGCGCCTGATGGACCAGTGGCGCAAGGCCGGTCGCGCCGGGCGCAAGGAGGACGACGAGCTGTGGGGCCGCTTCAAGGCCGCCCAGGACGCGTTCTTCAACGCCAAGGACGAGGTCTCGGCCGAGGAGGACAAGGAGTTCCGCGCCAACCTCGAGGTCAAGGAGGGTCTGCTCGAGCAGGCCCGGGCGCTGCTGCCGATCAAGGACCTCAACGCCGCCAAGTCCGCGCTGCGCACCATCCAGGACAAGTGGGACGCCGCCGGCAAGGTCCCCCGCTCCGAGATGGGCCGCATCGAGGGCGAGCTGCGCAAGGTCGAGCAGACCGTGCGTGACGCCGAGGACGCGAAGTGGAAGAAGTCGAACCCGGAGGTCAACCACCGGGCGTCGGCCTTCGCCGAGCAGATCGAGAAGGCGCTGGAGAAGGAGAACAAGGCCCTCGACAAGGCCAGGGCCTCCGGCGACGAGAAGAAGATCAAGGCCGCCGAGGAGTCCCTCGCCTCCCGTCGGGCCCTGCTCGAGATGGTCCACAAGGCCCAGGCCTGACCTACCTCAGGTAGGCACATCTCAGTGTGAGTCTGGACAGTGCCGCCTTGCGGTGGTTGGGTCCAACACGTCATGGGGGATGGCTCGTAGGCGCATTGCTGCCCTGGGATCTGGGGTCTAGCTATTTGGCGGTTGTGCCGAACCTGTGACGTGTTGGACCGGCCAGCTTGACTTGATAGGAGCGTGGCATCGCCCCGACTGAGAAGTGTCAGCTGACCGGCCCAGCCTCCTTGTTGATCACGGATCAGGTGAAGGAGACGACCCCATGGTTGTCGTTGGTACTGATGTTCACAAGCACAACCACACGTTCGTCGCGGTCGACCCGGTAGGCCGCGAGCTGGGCCAGCTCACGGTCAAGGCCGTCAGCAGCGGTCACGCGCGGGCCGTCGCGTGGGCCCGCGAGCAGTTCGGCACCGAGCTGGTCTGGGCGATCGAGGACGTGCGGAACCTGTCCGCTCGCCTGGAACGCGATCTGCTCGCGGCGGGCCAGCACGTGGTGCGGGTGCCCACCAAGATGATGGCTGCGGCTCGCGCCGCGGCTCGCACCCGCGGCAAGTCCGACCCGATCGACGCGGCTGCTGTGGCGCGGGCCTACCTGCACGATCCCGACCTGCCCGTCGCGTCTCACGACGACGTCTCCCGACAGGCCAAGCTGCTCACTGATCGACGAGACGCGTTGGTGGTCAACCGGACTCGTCTGACCAACTCACTACGGAACCGAGTCCACGAGATGGACCCCGACCGGGAGCCAGGCCCCCGCAAGCTCACCGCGCTCAAGCACCAGGAACACCTGCGCCAGTGGTTGTCCACCCAGCCCGGGGTGCTGGCCCAGATCGCCCTGGACGAGCTGGACGACATCATCGCCTGCACCCGCAAGATCAAGGCCTACGACAAGCAGATCCGCGACCTGGCCCGCCAGCACGCCCCCGCCCTGCTGGACATCGTCGGGTGCGGCGACCTCAGCGCGGTCAAGCTGCTGGGCGAGTCCGCCGGCGCGCTGCGGTTCAAGAGCGAAGCCGCGTTCGCCCGCCACGGCGGCATCGCCCCGATCCCGGTCTGGTCCGGCGCCGACAACAACAAGAAGGTCCGCCTCAGCCGCAGCGGCAACCGTCAGATCAACGCCGCGTTCCACCGCATCGCCATCACCCAGATCCGCGACAAGAACAGCCAGGGCCACGCCTACTACGCCAAGCAACGAGCCGCCGGCAAGGGCAAGGCCGACGCCCTACGACGACTCAAGCGCCACCTGTGCAGGATCACCTTCCGGGCCCTGACCACCGACCACGAACGCCGCCAACCCACCCCCACCACCGCGCTACAGACGGCCGCTTGACATAGGAGCAATCGCCCGACTTCGCACGCCACGGGGATGTGACGAAGCCCGGCCGACGTGTCGAGGTCAGGCTGATCCGGCCAGGGGCCCGCACCCGCGAGGGGGCGGGCCCCTCGGCATACGGGCACTGCTGGATCGTGGATCGAGGCCCGACCCCCGGCGTGATCCACCGATCGGTGGAGGATCGGTGTGGCCACCCGGTCGATGCCGCCGGGGTGGGTCCGCGAGCACGCTGGGGACATGTCCCTCATCCACGTCTCGTCCCTCACCAAGTCGTATGACGCCCGACCGGTCGTCCGCGGCGTCGACCTCGACGTGGAGGCCGGCGAGATCGTCGGCATCCTCGGCCCCAACGGCGCCGGCAAGTCGACCCTGGTGGAGTGCATCGGCGGTCTGCGCCGCCGCGACTCCGGCACGGTCCGCGTCGACGGGCTTGACCCCGACGACGACCCGCCCGCGCTGCGCGCCATCCTCGGCATGCAGCTGCAGGAGGCTCGCCTGCCCAAGAAGACGACGCCCCGCGAGGTCCTCGACCTCTACCGCTCCTTCTATCCCGCCCCTCGGGACACCGACGAGCTGCTCGCACGCTTCGGTCTCTCGGTCCAGGCGGACCAGCGCTTCGAGCGCCTCTCGGGCGGCCAGCAGCAGCGGCTGTCGGTGGCCCTCGCCCTGGTCGGCAACCCGCGCATCGCCATCCTCGACGAGCTGACCACCGGTCTGGACCCGGCCGCGCGCCGCGAGATCTGGGCCTTCCTCGCCGAGCTGCGGCGCGACGGCGTCACGATCCTGCTGGTCACCCACTTCATGGAGGAGGCGCAGCACCTCTGCGACCGCGTCGCGATCCTCGACGGCGGCCGGGTCACGGCCTTCGACTCCCCCGACGCGCTCGCGAGCGCAGCCGGCGGCGTCCAGCGCATCCGGTTCACCCCGTCGCGGCCGCTCGGAGGGCAGGAGACCGCCCGGCTGCTCGACCTGCCCGACGTCACCGACCTGACGGTCGACGGCGACCGCGTCACCGTCACGGGCGGCGAGGACGCGGTCGGCGCCCTCGTGACCCACCTCGCGGCGATCGGGGTCAGCGCGCGCGGGCTCCGCGTCGAGGCGCCCAACCTGGACGACGCCTACCTGTCCCTCACCACCCCGCGCCGATCCGAGGACCAGCGATGACCTCCACGCCCTCCACGCCCTCCACGCCCTCCACGCCCTCCACGCCCTCCACGCCGTCCGCCCCGTCCAGCACCGCCACCCCCGCGAGGGTCGCCCCGCCACCCCGCCGGTCGGCGCTCGGGGCCATGACCGCCAACGAGTCCCGTCTGCTGCTGCGCGAGCCTGGGCTGGTGATCTGGGCCGTGCTCATCCCCGTGGTCGCCGACGTCGTCCTGGCTCTCGTGCCCGCCACCCGCGCCGCGTCCGCGGACCTCGGCGGCTGGAGCTTCTCCCAGGTCTACCTGCCGGTGCTCGTGCTGTTCACGGCCAGCCTGCTCACGGTCCAGGGCATGCCCACGATCCTGGCGCAGTACCGCACCGACGGCGTGCTCAAGCGCCTCCGCACGACCCCGGTCTCCCCCGCCGTGCTGCTGGGCGCGGTGATGATCTCACTCGGCGCGGTGACCCTGGTCGTGGCCGTCGCGATGGTGGCGATCCCGACCGTCCTGGGCAACCCACCGCCCGGCAACGTCCTGGCGTTCGCGCTCGTCACCGTGCTGTCCCTCGGCGCGTTCCTGTCCATCGGCGGTCTCGTCAGCGCGCTCGCCACCAACCCCCGCATGGCCACCGGGGTGGGCACGGTCCTCACCTTCGTCCTGTGGTTCTTCGCGGGGATGTGGGTGCCGCGCTCGGTGTTCCCCGAGCTGCTCGCACGGATCGCGGACCTCACGCCGAGCGGCGCCGCCTCCGGGGCGATGCTGGACGCCTTGCACGGCTCGTGGCCCTCGCTCGCGCAGCTCGCGGTGCTCCTCGCCTGGACGGTCGTGCCCGCCGCGGTGGCCGCCCGCGCGTTCCGGTGGGAGTGATCACGCGGGCGGGGCGGCATACGGCCGGAGGGAGGATGATGGCGAGCATGGCCAGCACGATCGGCGTCGCCGCAGCACCCGCATCGCTGCCCCAGGCGGGCGGCGCCTCGCGCAGGCTCCCCCAGCTGGTGCCCGTCGGTCTCGTGCTCGCCGCCACCGCGCTCTGCCTGGGGACGCGGGACCTCTTCACCCCCGACCTGTCGGCGTGGGCCTATGCCGGGATCGCCTTGGCGCTGCTCGTCTTTCGCGGGTGGTGGGAGCGCTGGGGCGCGCACGGCAGGGTGTCCGGGACGTTGGGTTTCGTCCTGCACTCGCTGGCCTGCCTGGCCCTGTGCGCGCTGCACCCGCTCTACGGCTTCTACGCCTTCGTGGGCTACTTCGACGCCGTCCGCGTCTTTCGCTGGCCCGTCCTGTGGCTGGGCATCCTCGCCGTCGCCACCGCCACCGGACTGTCCCAGGCGGGGGGCGTGCACGGCGTGTGGGCGGTGCCCTGGCTGTATGTCCTGATCGTCCTGATCAACGCGGGGCTCTCGGGGACGATGATCGCCGTCGAGCACCGCCGTGAGGAGGCCGTGACGCGGCGGGAGGAGGCGATCCGGCTCCTCGAGACCGCCCAGCGCGAGAATGCCGCCCTGCAGGCGCAGCTCGTCGCCCAGGCCCGCGAGTCGGGGATCCTCGAGGAGCGGGCGCGCCTGTCGCGCGAGATCCACGACACCGTCGCGCAGGGCCTGCTCGGTGTCATCACCCAGCTCGAGGCCGTCGACGTCGCCGACCCGTCGACGCAGGCCCGCATCGATCGGGCCGGCCGAGCCGCTCGCGAGAGCCTCGCCGAGGCCCGCCGGGCCGTCGTCGCGCTCGCGTCCCCGCACCTCGACGGCGCGGACCTGCCGACCGCCCTGCACGGCCTGGTGCGCCGGTGGGGCGAGAGCGCGGACGTCGCCGCCACGATGGTCGTCGAGGGCCCGCCCGGCCCGAGCCCGCACGACGCGGAGCTGGTGCGCATCGCGCAGGAGGCGCTGTCCAACGTCGCGCGCCACGGCGACGCACGGCGGGCGACGCTCACCCTGACCTTCACGCCCGAGGAGGTGCGGCTGGACGTGCGCGACGACGGCCGGGGGTTCCTGGTGGCGGACCCCGGCGACGCCGGCCCCAGGGCCACCGGCCCAACCGACACCGATCCCACCCGCCCGGTCGACCCCGTGGGCTCCCACGCCCACCGCGGGCACGGCATCGCGGGCATGCGCGCGCGCCTCGAGCGGTGCGGTGGCTCCTTCGCCGTCGAGAGCGCCCCCGGTCGCGGGTGCGTGGTGAGCGCGGCGGTGCCCCGATGAGGCCCGATCACGACCCCAGCAGCCCTGCCTGTGCCGGCTCCCCCGACCGATCCTGCGCGCTGTCGGTGGTCGTCGTGGACGACCACCCCGTGGTCCGCGACGGGCTGCGCGGGATGTTCGAGCGCGAGCCCGACGTCGAGGTGGTCGGGGAGGCGGCCAGCGGCCCGGAGGCGCTCGCGGTCGTCGCGTCGCTCACCCAGGCGGGCCGCGCCCCCGACGTCGTGCTCATGGACCTTCGTATGCCGCTCGGTGACGGCATCACGGCGATCCGCGAGCTGCGGGCGCTCGATCCGGCCCGCCCCCGCATCCTCGTGCTCACGACCTACGACACCGACCGGGACGTCGTGACGGCCATGTCCGCCGGCGCCGACGGCTACCTCCTCAAGGACACCCGCCGGGCCGACCTGGTCCGCGCGATCGTCGACCTGTGCGCCGGCCGCACCGCGCTCGCCCCCGGGGCGCTGGACGCGCTCACCGGACGCCGCTCCGGCGCCGCCACCGAGCTGACCACGCGCGAGCTGGAGGTGCTGCGGGTCATCGCCCGGGGAGGCACCAACGGCAGCGCGGCCGAGCACCTGCTGGTGAGCGAGGCGACGGTCAAGACGCACCTGCTGCACGCCTACGCCAAGCTCGGGGTCGGCGACCGCGCGGCCGCGGTGCGGGTCGCCTACGAACGAGGTCTGCTGTAACCGAGACCACAGCGCACGATCCTCGAACAACTTGTTCTAGTTGCTCTAGAACAACTATGGTTGAGGGGTGCTGATCACCATCGACCCCGAGTCGACCGAGCCGCTCTACGGACAGCTCGTGTCGCAGGTCCGCGGCGCCATCCTCCGCGGTGACGTCGGGCCCGGCGACAAGCTCCCGAGCGCCCGCGACCTCGCCTCGAGCCTGGGGATCAACATGCACACCGTGCTCCGGGCCTACACCACGCTGCGCGACGAGGGCGCCATCGAGCTGCGTCGTGGCCGGGGCGCCGTGGTCACCGCCAAGGGCCTGCACACGGCCGAGCTCGAGCAGTCCGCACGACACCTGCTCGACGTGGGCCGCCGCCACGGCGTCACCCTCGCCCAGCTCCACACGCTCCTCGACCAGGAGGCCTCGTCATGACCAGCCGCACTGCCCGCCCCGGCCGCACGACCCCCGCCAGGCGTCGCGCCCTGGCGGTCTGCCTCGTCCCGGTGGTCGGCTGCCTCGCCGCGCTGGGCGCCCTGCTCGCCTTGTGGTGGCCCCGGCTGCCGGACCGCATGGCCTCGCACTTCACGCTGGCCGGCGTGCCGGACCAGGTCGGCGCCACCGGGACCCAGGTCGCCGGCTTCTGCGGCGCGCTCGTGGCGGTGGCGGTCGTCGGCGCCGTCGTGCTCACCCGCGCCCGGCCCGGCACGAGCGCCAAGGGGCTCGTGGCCGGCCTCGTCGCGGTCGAGGTCGTCCTGTCCACGGTGTTCGCCCTGGTCCTGCACGCCCACCTCGACCTCACCGACCCGTATGCAGCCCGCCTGCCCCTCCCGCCGGCCGCCGCAGCGGTGGCGCTGGGACTGCTCGCGGGGTGGCTCGCCGCCAAGGCCTGTCCGGAGGATCCCCCCGCCCCGGCGCCCCAGGCCCCACGCCTGCGGCAGGAGCTGGCGCCAGGCACCCGCGCCGTCTGGATCTCCCGCACGGGGCAGGCGCGCTGGTTGAGCGTGCTCGTGGCGTCGACCTTCGTCGTGACCCTCGGACTCGCCGTCCTGGACGGCGACCGGACCGTCGCGTGGGTGCCGGTCCTGATCGGGGTGATCGCGCTCGCCTTCACGGGCTTCCGCGTCACCGTCGACCAGCAGGGCCTGCGCTGGCGGGGCCGCCTCGGCCTCCCCCGCGGCCACGTCCCCCTCGAGGACATCGCCTCCGCCGAGGTCGTGCAGGTCGACCCGTCCCACTACGGCGGCTGGGGCTATCGCCTCTCCCCCGTGCACGGAACGGCCCTCGTGACCCGCGGCGGATCGGCGCTGCGCGTCACCCGCCGCGACGGCCGGCGGTTCACGATCACCGTCGACGACGCCGGGACCGGCGCCGCCCTGCTCGAGGCCCTCTCGCACCGCGCCTGACCACCCACGCCACACCACCACCCCACCCTTCCCGGCGCGTGACGCACCAGCGCATTATCGGCTCTTCTGACGCTTCCGT
>NZ_DKGR01000022.1:0-66992 GCF_002453335.1 Arsenicicoccus sp. UBA6765 | reverse complement strand
GAAAACCCCTACCCCGCTTACCATCCGAGGCCGGCAGGAACGGTTGGACCAGTTCCCACTCGCCATCCGAAGGCACCCTCACCCGCGACATGCTGTCCAGAAGCGCGGTTCTCCCCACACGCTATTGGGAGACCGCCCTAGCCGCCTGACGGTCTCGGGCCGCCTATAGCCGCCACCCTGGCGTACCAACCCTCTCCCGCGCGCTCACGGACATCGCTTCGCGCACGCCGGCCGACGTCAAACCGGCGCCGAGAGGCAGCCCGTGACGGAGCTTGTACTCCCGCGCGGTCAACTGGTGCGCGACCTGCACGTGGTAGCCGAGCGCAGCGCGCCGCAGACCGCACTCGAGGCACAGGGCGGCGTCGCCATCATCGTCCAGGAGACCGTATCGGCCGTGGCCAGACGGCGACCCGGGGGCCGGTTGATCATCCGTCAGGCCGCGACCGCGGCGCTTGCGCGAGTAGTGCAGCCGGCACAGGCCCGCCAGCGGCGTGCGTTCCCTCGCACCCGGGCACCGTGCACGAGGTGGCGTGCCGCCCATCGGTGATCTGCCGGGTCTGCTCGGCCGGGAGCTCCACATAGTGCCGCAACGCGTTCCGGACGACGACGCTCCCAGAGACGCCGTCACGGGTGCCGATGGCGGCGATCGCGGCCCACAAGTCATCCGGCACCACGACCGGGCGCTGCCTGCCGATGCGTTTGGCACCTGCGTGATCACCCATCAATCCGCACGTCGCGCACGGAGCGGATCTGCACGCCCGGCACCTCGTGCACCGCCCGCGCCACCACCATCCGCCACCAGCGGGCCGGCACGGGCCGCTCGAACTGCAGCGACTCGACCAGGTCGCTCCACTCGGGGTCGGCCTCGTCGTAGATGGCCAGCCCCGGGTCACGAGCGCTGCGCAGCTCGTCGACGACCCGGCCGACGGCACGGGCGGTGTAGTCCTCCAAGGTTTCGACCTCGGCAGCAACGCTGCCGGGCACGGGTGTGTCCCCGCCAATCCATCGCCACACTGTGCGGGGGCTACGGCGCAATAGTCGATGCCATCCACCTCCGACGCGAACCGGACGCATGCCTACTTGCCTGCTCGTTGTAGCGTCCAGACCCTGCTGGTCGTAGCGCAGGAGCACCCACCGATCGGTGGGTGCCCCTGCACCACAAACGACTACCGGCCGGACCGAGAGGGCGTCACGGACGACGACAGGGTGGTCTCACCCGGGCCGTCCCAGCCCACGAGCGCGGTCGGCGTGCCGACAGCCGGGCGCGTGACCGGCACCCGCACCGCGAGCGTCCCGCGACCGGGCACCTCGACGGTCCGGCGGCCGAGCACGCCAGAGGCGTCCATCAGCGAGACGTGGGCCACGCCGGCGCGCGCCGCACGCACGGTGACCACGGCCTCGCCATACGCCGGTCGCACCGACTCGATCCAGCCACCGGTGCGCAGGGTCGCCGACGGACCACCCGCGAGGGCGACGTTGTCGACGACGGCCTGGGCCACGGACTGCGGCGAGTCGAGCGAGGACAGCGCCTCGAGCGGGATCACCGGCTCCTTGGGCGTGGTCGAGCGACCGGCCGGCGGCACGTAGCCGTCGAGCCGGACCTGGCCCCAGCGGTAGGGGTCGCCCTGCACGCCGCCCCAGACGGACCAGCCGATGCGGGTCTGACCGGTCTTGTCCTGCGTGTCCGAGTCGTAGGGAAGGACGTTGAGCCCCAGGCGCGCCGGGTCGATCGCGGACGGCAGCTCGCTCATCGGGATGGCGACCTCCGCGGTGTAGCCGGTGTAGGGCTCGTTGACCTTGACGGACCACGTCATCCCGGGAGCCGTCGAGGCAGCCGGGCCCTGGTGGTTGTCGGCGTCGCGCAGACCGCACGCCGGCCCCTCCGCGGTGAACGGCAGGATCGCCGCCTTGAAGGTCGTCGACGTGTTCTCCGAGGTGCCGCGCGGGTCGATCGCGATCTCCAGGGAGTCGGTGCGCCAGTGGCGCTTGCAGTCGTTGGTCGCGAGCGCCGTGCCCTTGGTGTCGTCCACGACCTTGGCCGCGACGTAGAGGGTGTCGGCGTCCCAGCTCACCCACGCCTGGCCGGAGCAGTCGGCGGCCGAGTCGCAGGCCGTGCCCTCCCACACGCGCGAGATGTCCAGGGCCGGTCCGCCGTACTCACCCGGCGTGACGACGCCGTCGAGGGTGGGCCTGGCCTTGGCCGCGACGGTCTGCGGGACGAGCTCGAGCGCCTGCGGGGTGCTGGCCGTGCCCGTCGAGCTGGTCGTCTCGAGGGTGTAGGCGTAGTCACCTCCGGGCGCGCCCGTCTTGAGGGTCGCGTCGGTGCTGGTCACGGTGAAGGTGACCGTGGCGCTGGCCCCCGGTGCGAGCGGCCCGTAGGCCCGGCCGGCCGGGGCGACGGAGAAGCCTGCCGGGGGCTTGAGGGTCACCCGGCCGGACTGGGTGCTGCCGGAGGAGTTGGTGACCACGACCGGTATGTCGCGCCGCCCGCCGCTGGCCACCGTGAGCATAGGGGCGACGGTGCCGCTCAGCTGGGGCACCTGGGCCTCGCGGGTCCAGGCCTCGAACTGGTCGACCTGGGGCAGCCACTGCTGGTGGGCGGTGACGGCCGGGGCGACGAGGATCGAGCGGTCGACGTAGCCGCTGCCCTGGGCCGACGTGAGGCGCACCGCGAGGCGCGAGCGCGCGCCCGTGGCCGCACCGCTCCGCGCGGTCAGGGTGAAGCGCACCTGCACCGACCTACCGGCCGCGACGCGGGTCGGCACGGTGCCGGCCTGCACCGCCCACCCGGCCGGGAGGACCGGTTGCGCCCGCAGACCCGTGAGGGCCTGCTTGGCTGGAGCGGTCACCGTCAGCGTGCCGGTGACCCGGCCGCCGGGCTGGATGTCGGCCTGGTCGGTGGTGAGGACGGCGCCGGTGCCGAGCGGCAGGGCGTCGGCGGGACGGGTGAGCGCCCCGGCGATGGCGCCGTCGGCGGCCGTCGCGGCGGCGGACCCCGGCTCGGGGATCGGCACCCGCGACTCGATCTGCGTCATGGTGTCGCAGCCGATCTTGGTCGGGTCGGTCGGCACATCGGGGAAGCCGCCCCAGCCCTGGGTGACGTACTGCCGCTGGGCCTCACGCTCCACGGCGGCCCAGGTGCGGCCGTCGGGGGCACGCTCGCCGCCCCACACGCCGTAGACGTCACGCGTCGCGTCCCGCGGCACCAGCGTCGAGCCGCAGGTCGGGCCGGTGGACGAGGTGCCGGCGAAGGACCGGGTCAGCAGCCGCGAAGGCGCCCACGGCTTGAGCCCCTCCTTGGTGATCTGCTCGGGGAAGCGGCCGGGGTCGCCCGCGGCGCGGTAGGCCTCGACGGCGAGGCGCGCGGCCTCCTGGTGGTTGCCGTGGTTGCCCGGCGACGGTGCCGGGTCCATGGTCATCAGCACCTCGGGCCGGGTCTGGCGGATCACCCGGACGGTCCGGGCCAGGGTGTCGTCGTGCCCCCACACCTTGGCGGTGAGCGGCTCGGAGACGGTGTAGTAGAAGTCGACCTTGTCCAGGTTGTAGATGTTGGTGATGCCGGCCTTGCCGACGGCCTTGCGCTCCTCGGCCTCGCGCAGCAGCCCGAGCGCCGGGCCCTCCTCGGGTCCGGCGGCGTTGCCGCCACCCTCCCCGCGCGTGACGGTGACCACGCCGCTCTTCACGCCATACCGCTGGCGCCAGAGCCCGAGCGTGGACAGGGTGCCGGCCTCGTCGTCGGGGTGGGCCCCGACGTAGAGCAGGCCGAGGTCCACCGGGGTGCCGATGGACGTGTCCCGGACCTGCTGGCCGGGGCCGCGGGCGAAGGCCTGGAGGCTGCCGTTGCGAACGTCGGAGCGAGCGTCGGAGCGAGCGTCGGCGTGGTCGTCCGAGGGGGCGGCGACCGCGCTGCCGATGGCCGTGGTGCCGGCCGTGAGGGCTGCCGTGACGGCGGCCAGGGTGGTGAGTGCGGCGCGTCCTCGTCGACGTCCCGCGGGATGTGGTGCCATGCCGTGCTCCTTCTGGGGTTGGAGCCGGACTACTCGCGGACGGCGCCCTCGAGCATCCCGGCGATGAAGTGGCGTTGCAGGAAGAGGTAGGCGATGACCACCGGCAGCGCGACGAGCACGGCACCGGCGGCGAGCAGGGTGAAGCCCTGGGTGTACTGGCCCTGGAAGAACGCGAGGCCGAGCGGCGCGGTGCGCAGCCCGTCGTCGGTGACCATGACCAGCGGGATGAGGAACTCGTTCCACGTCCACATGAAGCTGAGGACGAGCAGGGTGGTGATGGCGGGTCGGGCCAGGGGCACGAGGACCTGCCACAGGATCCGCCAGGTCGAGGCGCCGTCGAGGCGCGCGGCCTCCACGATGGAGCGGCTCGAGGAGCGGAAGTAGGTGCGCAGCCAGAAGGTCCCGAAGGCCACCGACTGCGCGATCTGCGGCAGCACGATCGCCCAGATCGTGTCGGTCAGGCCCAGGCTGCGCAGGTCGAAGTAGAGCGGGACCACGATCGCCTCGGCGGGCATCATGATGCCGAGCAGGAAGACGTAGAAGAGCACCGTCGACCCGCGGAACCGCATGGCGCCCAGGGCATAGCCGGACATGATCGACAGCAGCGTGGCCACCACCACGACGATCAGCGAGACCAGCAGCGAGGTGCGCATGTATGTCGCGAAGTGCCCCACGTCCCAGGCGGTGACGAAGTTGGCGGGCCCGCCGGGAGCGCCCTCGTCATGGCCGAACGCCGCCACGACGATGGTCAGGATGGGATAGAGGGCGAACAGCGAGAACAGCCCGAGGATGACGTAGTTGGCGATCTGCTCGCCGCGGGAGATCCTCATGCGTCACCTCGCTCGACGAGACGGGTGATCAGGAACGAGATGACGAAGATGACGATCGTCAGGCTCACCCCGATCGCGCTGGCGAGACCGACCTGCCCGAGCTCGAAGGCCTGGTGGTAGACCTCGTAGGACGGGACGCTGGTCTGGTTGCCGGGGCCGCCCTTGGTGGTGACGTAGACGAGGTCGAAGGTCTTGAGGGCCGCGATGACCGTGAGCGTCAGCGCGACCGAGATCTCGCCGCGCACGGCGGGCAGGGTGATGGAGAAGAGCTCGCGGACCGGGCCGGCGCCGTCGAGGCGGGCGGCCTCGTAGAGCTCCTTGTCGATCTGGCCCATCCCCGCGAGCATGAGCACGGTGACCAGGCCGGTCTCGAACCACGTGCCGACGAAGCCCACCGCGGGCAGCGCCAGGGCGTAGTCGCCGAGCCAGGCCCGGGTCAGGCCGTCCAGGCCGACCGCCTGCAGCAGCGAGTTGAGCGTCCCGTCGGGGGCGTAGATGCGCCGCCACGCCACGGCCACGACGACCATCGCGACGACCTGCGGCAGGAACACGACCGTGCGGAAGAACCCGAGGCCACGGACCTTGGCGCGGTTGAGGATCGCCGCGAGCAGCAGCCCGACGGCGAGCGGGACCACCGCGAAGAAGAGCATGAGCACCAGGGCGTGCGTGAACGCCGCGCGCAGCCCCTCGTCCTGGACGACCTTGACGTAGTTGTCGAGCCCGACCCACGTGCCGAGCGTCAGCCCGTCCCAGTCGTAGAAGGAGATCTGGATCGATCGCACCAACGGGTAGAGCAGGAACGCGGCGTACACCAGCAACCCGGGGGCGACATACGCCCAGGCGATCGCCCGCGGCTCTCCCGGCGGTCCACCGGACCGTCGGGAGAGCCTGCGGGACGAGGAGCTCGAGGCCATCGATCAGCCCTTGGAGGTGAAGTCCGAGTAGTCCTTCTGGAGCTTCTCGAGGGTCTGGTCGGGGGTGGCCTTCTTGGCGAGCATGTCTTGGAGCGCGGCGCCGATGGTGTCGCTCATCGTGGGCGTCGCCCAGTCGAGGTAGGGCAGCAGGCCGTCGTTCTTGGTCGTCGTGTCGAAGGCCGTGAAGACCTGCTGGCCGAGGGCGTTGGGGGCCTTCTGGGCCGCCGTGTCCACGACCGGCAGGTTCTCGGTCTCGGCGATGACCTTCATCGCCTCGGGGGTGGTGATGTGGTTGATGAACGCCGCTGCGGCGTCGGGGTTCTTGGCCTTGTTGGTGATCGCGAAGGGCTGGCCCGAGGCGCCGGTGGTGTAGGTCGTCCCGCCGGCCTGCGCGGGCGGCGGCAGCATGAACTCGACCTTGTCGCCCATGGCCTTGGAGATGTCGGCCTGCAGCCAGGTGCCGGCGATCAGGTAGGCGCCCTGCCCCTTGGTGAAGGCCTGCCAGGCCGGGTCGTAGCCCTGGCCGTTGAAGCCCTGGTTGAGGTAGCCCTTGTCGACCCAGTCGACCAGGGTCGACGCGGCCTTCTTGTTGCCGTCGGAGGTCCACGAGGCGCCGGCGTTGCCGAAGCCGAGCTTGCGGATCTCGTCGGCCTTGACGTTCTGCCCCTGCACGACGCCGAAGACGTGCACGGCCGGCCACTTGTCGAGGTTGCCCAGCATCAGCGGCACCTCGCCCTTGCCCTTGAGCGTTGCCAGCGAGGACTCGAAGCCCGCCCAGTCGGTGGGCTTCTGGACGCCGGCCTTGGCGAGCTTGTCCTTGTTGACGTAGACGCCGACGACCTCGCCGACCTGCGGCAGGCCGTAGAGGTTGCCGGAGCCGAAGGTCTTGGCGTCCGGCGAGTAGGAGACGACCGAGCGCAGCGACTGGCTGTAGCGCTTGTCCCAGCCGTAGGCCTTCATCCACGGGTCGAGCGGGATCAGCTGACCCGCCTTGACGAACTGGCCCATCTGCGAGCGCGTGTTGTTGGCCTGCACGATGTCGGGGGCGTCGTTGCCGGACAGGGCCAGGCGCAGCGTCTTGGACAGGTCGTCGAACGACCGGGAGACGCGCTTGATCTTGATGTTGGGGTACTTCGCCTGGAAGCTCGCGACGTTCTTGGTCATCTGGGCGTTGCCGCCGCCGCGGACCTCCTGGTCCCACACCGTGAGGGTGACGTCGCCGAGCTGGGCGGCGTCGGTCTTGACCGCGCGCTCGGTGCTCTGGGACGACGCCGTGCTCCCGCCGGAGCCGGACGAGCCCGGTGCGCAGGCCGCGAGGGCCGTCCCGGCGACCGCGACCACGGCCGCACATGCCTTGCGATTCATGCTGACTCCTTCGAGAGGGCCGCGGTCACACGTCGGACCGTCGGGCAATGGTGGCAGCCGCCCGACGGACCGCGCTCGGCGGGACGTCGGGGACCAAGTCATCCAGGAACGAGTATCGACGCAGCACGGCCTTGTGCAGCGCCGTGGGCGACGGGGACTGGCGCTGGGCGTGCCACCAGTCCGCGATGTCGCCCCACCCGGGGGCGGCGAGGGAGCCGCCGAACTGCTGGACCGCGAGCGCGGAGCACAGGGCGGCGAAGGCGAGGCGGTCGTCGAGACGCCAGCCGGCGAGGGTGCCGAGGGACAGGGCCGCGCAGAAGACGTCCCCGGCGCCCGTCGGGTCGATGGACTCGACCCGCAGGGCGGGGACCGTGGCCTCCTCCCCGGTGGAGCCGTCGATGGCGAGCGCGCCGTGGGCGCCGTTGGTGACGACGGCCAGCGGCACCCGGTCGGCCAGGGCGTAGAGCGCGTCGTAGGGGGTGTCCGTGCGGGTGTAGGCCATCGCCTCGACGACGTTGGGCGTGAACGCGTGGCAGCGGTCGAGGGGGTCCAGGACCCTGGGGTCCCAGGCGCCGGTGCCGTCGAAGCCGACGTCGGCGAAGAGCAGCGACCCCTGCTCGCGGGCCTTGTCGATCCACAGCAGCTCGTCCGAGTCGTCGGCCGAGGGCAGGTCGAAGAGCACGGACCGGCTGCGGGGCGGGGTGCCGATGAGGTCGTTGGCCGACATGGGGGCGTCGTGGCCGTGGGTGATCATCCGCCGGTCGCCCTCGTGCGAGACCGAGACCGTCACCGGGGTGTGCCAGTGCTCGAACCGGCGGGACCGGCTGAGGTCGACCCCCTCCTGGTCCTGCAGCGTGCTCCACAGGAAGTCGCCGTAGGCGTCGTCGCCGAAGGCCGCCGACAGGCCCGTCCGCAGGCCGAGGCGGGCGCTCGCCACCGCCAGGTTGGCCGACCCGCCGGGGCACGAGCCCATCCCGTCGGCCCAGATCTCCTCGCCCCCGGCGGGGATGCGGCTGAGCCCGCTGAAGATGATGTCGAGGAAGACCATCCCGTGCAGCATGACGTCGATCACGGGCTCGCCAGGGTGGCGGACGTCCGCGAGCGGGTCGAAGGACGTGCCGGTGGGACCGGTCTGGCCAGTCACGTGTCTGCCTCGCTGTCTGCCTCGCGTCGCTGAGAGGACCAATCGGACGATGGGTCACATGATCGTCCGGGGTGGGCAGGGAATGCAAGCAAAAACGCGCACTCGTTGCACGATCGTGCTCGCGGTTGCGTGGTTGTGAGCGCTAGTCTGGGCGGGTGAAGCAGCTGCGCCAGGCCGCCCTGATGCGCCACCTGCGCGCCCACGGCCTGACCACCGTCGACGACCTCGCGTCGCGGGCGGGCGCGAGCCACGCCACGGTCCGTCGCGACCTGGCCGAGCTCGAGCGTGCGGGGCGGCTCGTCCGCGTCCACGGCGGGGCCCAGCTGCCCCCCGACGACCTGGCTCGCGACGAGCCCGTGCCCTTCGACCGGGTGGCGACCCATGAGCTCCGGCCCAAGCACGCCATCGCCCGGCGCGCGGCGCGGCTGGTCTCCGACGGCGACGTCGTGCTCCTCGACATCGGGACGACCACGATGCTGCTGGCCCGCGAGCTGCGCGGCCGCCGCATCACCGTCATCACCAGCTCGCTCGCCGTCCTCGACGAGCTGCGGCACGACCGCACCGTCGAGCTCGTGCTCCTGGGCGGCACCGTGCGGCGGACCTATCACTCGCTGGTCGGCGTCCTGACCGAGGACGCGCTGCGCCAGGTCCGGGCCACCACGGCCTTCCTCGGCACGAGCGGCATCACGGCCGACGGCGACGTCCTCGACACCACCCTCGTCGAGGTCCCGGTCAAGCGGGCCATGATGCGCTGCGCCGACGGCGTCGTGCTGCTCGCCGACCACGGCAAGCTGCCCGGCCACGGCACCCTGCGCGTGTGCGGGGCGGACGGCATACACACCCTGGTGACGGACGACAAGGCCGACCCGCAGGTGCTCGCCACCCTCGCGGAGCTCGGCACGGAGGTGATCACGGCATGAGACTGACCATCCTGGGCGGTGGGGGATTTCGCGTCCCCCTGGTCTATGGCGCGCTGCTCGGCGACCGGCACGAGCGCCGCGTCGACGAGCTGGTGCTGCACGACGTCGACGCCGGCCGGCTCGGGGTGATCGAGCGGGTGCTGCGGCAGATGGCGGCAGGTCGTCCCGACGCGCCGACGGTCACCGCGACCACCTCGCTGGACGAGGCGCTGGAGGGCACGGACTTCGTGTTCTCCGCGATCCGCGTCGGCGGGCTCGAGGGACGCACCTGCGACGAACGGGTGGCGCTGGACCTCGGCGTGCTCGGGCAGGAGACCACCGGGCCGGGCGGGCTCGCCTACGGGTTGCGCACGCTGCCGGTGGCGCTCGACATCGCCTCCCGGGTGGCGCGGCTGGCACCGGAGGCATGGTTCATCAACTTCACCAACCCCGCCGGCATGATCACCCAGGCCATGCAGACCGTCCTCGGCGACCGGGTGATGGGCATCTGCGACTCGCCGCTCGGGCTGGGGCGACGTGCTGCCCACGCGCTCGGGCTGCCCGGCGACGCAACGCGATTCGGCTACTCCGGGCTGAATCACTGTGGCTGGCTGCAGACCCTGGTGCACGACGGGCGAGATGTGCTGCCCTCGTTGCTCGCCCAGCCCGAGCTGCTGCTGTCGACCGAGGAGGGGCGACTCTTCGGCCCCGAGTGGCTGCAGGCGATCGGCGCCATCCCCAACGAGTACCTCTACTACTACTACTTCACCCGCGAGGCGGTCGCCGGGATCCGTGGGTCGGCCGAGACGCGCGGCGAGTATCTCCTGCGCTCGCAGGCGGACTTCTATCGCGCCGTGGGGGACTCGCCGGAGCAGGCGCACGAGCTGTGGGTGCGGACGCGGCGCGAGCGGGACGAGACCTACATGGCCGAGGCGCGCGAGGAGGGCGAGGAGCGCGACGCCACCGACGTGGCGGGCGGGGGCTACGAGGGCGTGGCGCTGGCGCTGATGGCCGCGATCGCCCGCAACGAGCGCGCGTCCATGCTGCTCAACGTGCGCAACGGCACCGCCCTGCCCGGGCTGCCGGCCGACGCCGTCGTCGAGGTGCCCTGCATCGTGGACTCGTCCGGGCCGCAGCCGCTCTCGGCCGTGCCCCTCACCGGGCACCCGCTGGGGCTCGTGCAGCAGGTCAAGGCGGTGGAGTCGCTGACGATCCGGGCGGCGCAGGAGGGGTCGGAGTCGTTGGCGCTGCAGGCCTTTGCGCTGCACCCGCTGGTCGACTCGGTCGTGACGGCGCGCCTGCTGCTCACGGGCTATCGCGAGCGGATCCCGGCGCTGGACGCCGTCTTTCGCTGACCTCCCCGACAGCCCCACGATCGTGAGTGTTCGGTCCAACAATCGTGGACAAAACACTCACGTTGTCGGGGGCATTGGGGCTCTGGGCTGCAGCGGCTTTGGGGCTCTGGGGCTGATCAGGTCGTGGACCGTATGACGAGCCGCGGGGGCACGACGACCGACGCCTCACCGGCCGACCGCCCCTCGGCGCGGGACAGCGCCAGCCGCAGCGCCTCCTCGGCCAGGCGTGCCGGCTCCTGCGACACCGTCGTGACGTCGATGCTCGACAGCGCCCCCAGCCGCGTGTCGTCGTAGCCCGCCACCGCCAGCCCCTCCGGCACCGCCACCCCGGCCGACCGCAGCGTCAGCAGCAGCCCGGTCGCGATCATGTCGTTGTGGGCGAGCACCGCCGACGGGGGTGCGTGGCGTGCCAGCAGCGTGGTCGCCGCTCGCACGCCGGCGTCCTCGCTGGGATCCCCTGGCAGCACGTCGATCTCGCGCTCGAGCCCGTGCGCGCGCATCGCCCGGCAATAGCCCTCGCGCCGCGTCGCGCCCATCGCGGCATCCCCGCCGTCGACGAAGCTGATCGAGCGGTGACCCCGCTCGAGCAGGTGACCCACGAGCAGCGCCATACCGGCGTCGTCGTCCGCCCGCACCGTGTCGACCCCGGGCGCCGTGAGGTCGGAGCCGACCAGGACGGTCGGCTGCCGGGACCCGAGGTCGGCCAGGGTGGCCGCGTCGACGTCGGGGCTGACCAGGATCACCGCGTCGCACCGCTCGTGGCGTAGGCTGTCGACCGCGGCGGCGACGTCACGACCGGGCGTCGTCGCGCTGAGGACGAGGTCGAGGCCCCGGCCGGCTGCGGCGTCATACAGGCTCTCGACCAGGGCCGCGTGAAAGGTCTGGTGCAGCCCGAAGGTCACCCCGACCACCCGGCTGCGCCGCTCGCGCAGCCCACGGGCGCGCCGATCCGGCTGGTAGCCAAGGCGATCCGCCGCCGCCAGGACCAGGCTGCGGGTCGCGTCGGACACGCCCGGCTCCCCGCGCAGGGCCACGGAGACGGAGGAGACGGAGATCCCCGTCTCGCGGGCGACGTCGACGATGGTCACGCGTCCGGCTGCCACGAGCCCTCCTCATCATGTCCTGACAATCTGTTGACAGGCCTGTGGTGGGGGCCTAGCATTGACTCTACCGGAACGTTCCGGTTCGGTGAATCGACCGGCCGCAGATGCAGAGAGGCATCACCATGACCGACCGCACGAAGCCCCTGTCCGTCGCCGTCATCGGCGCAGGGATGGCCGGGCGCAGCCACGCCAACGGCTGGCGCATGGCCACCACGATGTTCGACCTCGAAGGGTTGCCGCCGGTGCGGCTCGCCGCCATCGCCGACGCCAACCTCCCGCTCGCCGAGGACTGCGCGCGGCGCTACGGCTACGACAAGGCCGTGGGCAGCTGGCAGGAGATCGTCGACGACCCCGACATCGACATCGTCTCGATCGTCGTCGGCAACGACCTGCACCGCCCGATCGCCGAGGCCCTGGTGCGCGCCGGCAAGCACGTGTTCTGCGAGAAGCCGCTGGCCGGCACGCTCGAGGACGGGCGCGCCATGGCCGAGCTCGAGCAGGGCGCCGCGCGCGAGGCGGGCGTCGTGACCGGCGTCGGCTTCACCTATCGCCGCAACCCCGCCATGGCCCGCGTCGCCCAGCACGTCGCGGACGGCGACCTGGGGCCGCTGTCGCTGGTCGAGGGTCGCTACGACTGCGACTACGCGTGCGACCCGAGCGGTCCCCTGACCTGGCGCTCCACCGGTCCGCTGGGCAGCGGGGCCCTCGCGGACGTCGGGGCCCACCTGATCGACCTGGCCGAATTCGTCTGCGGGCCCATCGAGTCCGTCGCCGGCGGCACCCTGTCGACCCTCGTCACCGAGCGCCCCAAGCCGCTCGGCTTCGTCGTCGGCCACGGCGCCGCGCCGGTCTCGGACGAGACGGGCGAGGTCACCAACGAGGACACCGCGACGTTCACGGCGCGCTTCGCGAACGGCGTGGCCGCGACGCTCGCCTGCTCGCGCACGGCGTTCGGGATGCCCAACGGCCTGCGGCTCGAGGTCTACGGCCTGCAGGGGCGCGCGGCGGTCGACTGGCACCGCCCCGCCGAGTACACCTACGACGACGAGCAGCCCGACGCCACCACCCGCGGCGAGCGCCGCATCATCGCCGGCCCCCACCTGCCCTACTTCAACGGCGGCTACCCGATGCAGGCCGCCGGCAACGGGGGCGGCAACGCCGAGATGTTCGCCTACGAGTGCCGGGCCTTCCTCGACCAGGTGGCGGGCCTGAACCACGGCACGCCGCCCAACGCGTCGTTCACCGATGCCTATCGCACGATGCTCGTCGTCGACGCCGTCCTGCGGTCCCACCAGTCCGGCGGCGCCTCCGTCGCCGTCCCCGCCCCCGGAAGCGAGCTCTGACCATGAAGTTCGGCGCCTACACCGCCTGCCTGGCCGACCAGTCCCTCCCCGAGATGCTCGACACGCTGCGCGGCCTCGGGCTGACGTCGGTCGAGGTCAACTCCGGCGGCTTCATCCCCGCCCCGCACATCCACGTCGACGGGCTGCTCGCCTCGGCCTCGGCCCGCGAGGACTACCTCGGGGTGTATGCCGACAAGGGCATGGAGCTCACCGCCCTCAACTGCAACGGGAACCCGTTGTCCCCCAACGCGTCCGACGGCCCCAAGCACGCGTCGGACGTGCGCCGGTCGATCGAGCTGGCCGCGGCGCTGGGCGTCAAGCACGTGATCACGATGTCCGGCCTGCCCGGCGCGGAGCCCGGCGCGACGCTCCCCACCTGGGTCGTCAACGCCTGGCACGGCCAGGACCAGCAGATCCTCGCCCACCAGTGGCCGATCGCCGTGGAGTTCTGGAAGGAGATCGACCAGCTCGCCCGCGACCACGACGTACGCGTCGCCCTCGAGCTGCACCCGCGCAACCTGGTCTTCAACACCACGACCTACCAGCGGCTGCTGGATGAGACCGGCGCCACGAACATCGGTGTGGAGATGGACACCTCGCACCTGATGTGGCAGCAGATGGACGTCCCCACGGTGATCCGCACGCTCGGCGACCGCATCTTCTTCGCCGCCGCCAAGGACGTCGCGCTGTTCGACGGCGTCAAGACCAAGGGCGTGCTCGACGTCGACTTCGGCGTCGTGCCGCCCGAGGCGGAGGGCAAGGTGCCCGTCGGCTACCACCACTGGTGCGCCTCCTGGCCGCAGGACCCCGCGTGGCGGTTCGTGGCGGTCGGCGTCGGTCACGACGTGGACTACTGGGTCGAGGTGCTGCGCGCGCTCAAGGAGGTGGACGAGGACATGGTGATCAACATCGAGCACGAGGACGCCGCCATGTCGACGATGGACGGCCTGCGTATGGCGGCCTCCACCCTCCTCGAGGCCGCCGCCCGCGCCTGAGCTCGCCCCACCCGTCCCACCAGGATCGTGAGTGTTTTCTCCAACATTCTTGGACCAAACCCTCACGATCTTGGGGGTGGGGTGCCCGCCGCGGCGTGCGGCGCCGGCGAGGGGACGCGTATGTCGCGCTGCACGGCGTGTCGCGTAACTTTGCGCCCCCTCGAATGCGGGCAGGGCGCGGCGACCGCCGTCAGAGCAGGGTGAGCTGCACCGCGCTGACCGCCACGAACGCGGTCACGATCCGCGCGAACCACACCTGGTCGATGCGCGCCACGACCCGGCCCCCGGCCCAGGCGCCCAGCAGCACCACGGGCGCGAGGAGCGGCAGCAGCACGAGGCCCCGCCCGGTCACCAGCCCCAGCCCCACCATGAACGGCAGCTTGACGAGATTGACCGCGAGGAAGAACCACGCGGTGGTGCCGAGGAACGTCCACTTCTCGTAGTTCTCGCGCAGGAGATAGAGATTCATGGCGGGCCCGCCGGCGTTGGCCACCATCGTCGTGAAGCCGGCGAGGGCGCCATACGCGCGACCGGCAGCACGAGAACCCTTGCCCGACACGGGTCGTCGCGTCGTCCACAGCTGAATTCCCAGCAGCACCAGCAGGATCACCCCGATCGTGCGCCGCAGGACCAGGTCGTCCACGAGCGCCAGGAAGGCGACGCCGAGCCCCACACCGAGCAGCACCGGCAGGACGAGACGCAGCAGCAGCGCCCGATCGACCGTGTGCCGGTAGGCCCGCGTGGCCACCAGGTCACCGACGAGCAGGAGCAGCAGGAGCGTCCCGGTCGACTCCTTCGCCGGCAGCGCGAGCGCGAACAGCCCGACCGCCACCATCGCGGCGCCGCCGATCGCCGTCTTGGAGAAGCCGACGACGAGGGCACCGGCCGCCAGCAGCGACCACGCGAGGAGGCTGAGCTCCGGCATACGACGTCCTGCTCCGGTCAGAGGTGGTGGCGCTGGGCCTTCTTCTCCTCGGCGTACTCGGCGTAGGCCTGCTGCGTGGACTCCAGCTCGGACACCTCCGAGACCGGCACGTCCCACCAGGCGTGCCCGGGCGGGTTGGGGCCGTAGAGGTTGGTCTCGATGTAGAGCACGACCGGCCCGTCCGCCGCGGCGGCCGTGGCGTAGCTGGCCCGGAACTCCTCGATCCCGTTGCAGCGCAGCACGTCCGCGCCCCAGGAGGCGGCGTTGGCGGCGAGGTCGAAGGGCACCTTCTCGCCGTCGAGACGCCCGGAGTCGCGGTTGCGCATGCGGTACTTCGTGCCGAAGCGCTGCGACCCGCGCGACTCCGAGAGCGCACCGATCGACGCGAAGCCGTGGTTCTGCAGGAGCACGACGATGACCTTGAGCCCCTCCGAGACGATGGTCGCGAGCTCCATCGGCATCATCTGGTAGGTCCCGTCGCCGACGATCGCCACGACCTGCCGGTCCTCGTGGCCGTCGCTGTCGAGGGCGAGCCGCACGCCCATCGCCGCCGGGATCTCGTAGCCCATGCAGGAGTAGGCGTACTCCAGGTGGTACTGCTCGGGGGTCTTCGCGCGCCACAGGGCCTGCAGGTCGCCGGGCATCGAGCCGGCCGCGTTGATCACGACGTCGCGCTCGCCCATGAGCTCGTTGAGCGCGCCGAACACCTCGGTCTGCGCCGGGAGCGGCTGGTTGTCGCGGTGGTAGCACTCGTCGATGACCTGGTCCCACTCGGCCCACAGGTCGGCGGCGTGCTGCTGGTATGCCGGATCGGTGGTCCAGCCCTCGAGGGCTCCCTGGAGCGCGGTCAGCGTCTCGCGCGCGTCCGCGACCACCATCGTCGCGCTGTGCTTGGCGGCGTCGAAGGCCATGACGTTGACGTTGACGAATCGCACGTCGTCCGCGGCGAACACGGTGTGCGACGCCGTCGTGAAGTCGCTGTAGCGCGTCCCCACCCCGATCACCAGGTCGGCCTCGCGGGCGAGGGTGTTGGCGGCACTGTTTCCCGTGGAACCAACGCCGCCGACGGACAGCGGGTGGTCCCAGTTGATGGCGCCCTTGCCGGCCTGCGTGTCGGCGACGGGGATGCCGGTCGCGGTGGCGAAGGCCCGCAGCACCTCGCTCGCCCCGCTGTAGATCGCGCCGCCGCCGGCCACCAGCAGCGGACGCTTCGACGCCTTGATGGCCTCGACCGCGCGCTGCAGGGCGGCGGGCTCGGGCACGGGACGCGCGACGTGCCACACGCGCTTCGCGAAGAGCTCGACCGGCCAGTCGAAGGCCTCGGCCTGGATGTCCTGCGGCAGGCAGATCGTCACCGCGCCCGTCTCGGCGGGGTCGGTGAGCACCCGCATGGCGGCGAGCAGGCTCGGGATGAGCTGCTCGGGCCGGTTGATGCGATCCCAGAAGCGGCTGACCGGCTTGAACGCGTCGTTGACCGACACGTCCAGGCTGCGCGGGTCCTCGAGCTGCTGCAGCACCGGGTCCGGATAGCGGGTCGCGAACTGGTCGGACGGCAGCAGCAGCACGGGCAGCCGGTTGGTCGTGGCCAGGGCCGCGCCGGTGACCATGTTGGTCGCGCCGGGGCCGATGGAGGTCGTGACCGCGAGCGTCTGCAGCCGGTCCTTGGTCTTGGCGTATGCCGTGGCCGCGTGGACGGCACCCTGCTCGTTGCGGGCCAGGTAGTACGGCAGGTGCTGGGACGCCTGCGCGGACTCGGAGCCCGCGCGCTCGCTCTCGGCGGACGCGGCCACGTCGTCCTGCAGCAGCGCCTGGCCCACCCCCGCCACGTTGCCGTGGCCGAAGATGCCGAAGCAGCCGGCGATCAACCGCTGCTCCTGGCCGTCACGCTCGGACCACTGGTTGGCCAGGAAGCGCACCACCGCCTGGGCGACGGTCAGCCGCACGGTGGGTGCTCCGGCATACGGGTAGGTCGAGGTCATCGACGTCCTCCTCGGTCTGGTCGCGTCAGGGTGCCGGGACGAGGATGTCACGCACGACCTGGTCGAGCTCCTCGTCGGCGGCGAGGAACTGGCGCAGCGTCTTGCGGGTGGCGCCGAAGGTGTCGAACTCGTCGGGCGTCATGCCGTCGACGTCGTAGGCCCGGCGGAACTCCGGGATCTTGGCGTAGAGCTCGTCGACGATCGCCTGGTCGACGGGGGCGCTCATGCGCTCGGGCAGCTCCTCGCCACCGTCGACGATCTGCTTCTGCCACTTGAACGGTGGGGAGATCACGACGTCCCCACCGACGAACTCCGACAGCTGCTTGGTGTTGCGGAAGGCCGCGGACAGCAGGCGGGCTCGCAGGCCGCGGTCCTGGAAGATCCCGTAGGCCTTCTTGAACGCCGCGACGCCCGCCCACTCGAGGTGCTCGGGGTCGATGTCGATGCCGTCGGCCTCGACGCACTCCTTCAGCCAGTCGTCGAGGCGGCCGCACATGATCGTGACGACGGGACCCATGCCCTCGATGCTCCTGCCCTCCGCCTCGCGGCGCTTCAGCCCGCGCTCGATGGCCTCCCCGGCGGCGACGGCCTGCGGCACCGTGAAGGACACCGTCACGTTGATGTTGACCCCGCGGTAGGTCGCCTCCTCGATCGCCTCGATGCCGCGACGCGTGGCGGGGATCTTGACGATGATGTTGTCGGCCAGCCCGTTGAAGTACTCCGCCTGGTCGGCGAGCTTGGCGGCGCTGCGGGCGAGGCGCGGGTCGGTCTGCATCGAGAGGCGGCCGTTGCGGCCGGCATACTTCGCGAACGCCGGCTCCAGGAGCCTCGCGGCGTCGATCGACAGCTCCTCGACGACCTTCCACCCGATCTCGGACTCGGTGGCCTCGGGCATCTCGGTGTCGAGCTCCTTGATGCGGGCGCTCCAGCGGGGCAGGTCCGCCTTGATGCAGGTGACGGCGATGACGGGGTTGCACGTGGCACCGACCGCGCCGTACTCGATCGACTGCTTGAGCTCGACGGGATCGGCGGAGTCGTTCCACAGCACGGTGGTCGGGTTGGCCTCCACCATCGAGTTCAGGTTGGTGCTCATCAGATGCCTCCAGTGCACGTCGGCGTGCGGGTGGGTCGCGGTCGGTCGCGGGTACTGCCATTCAAACCGCGTCGTGACCCCATGTCAACCTATTGTCCTTACATTTACACCATCGCGTCTGGGCGAGGATCGGACCCGGCGCCGCGGCGAGATCGGATACTGTGCACGGGTGCCCACGCCGCTGCCCGTCACGCTGGACCGGGCGGCCTCGACCCCGCTCTACGACCAGCTCGCGGCCCAGCTGCGCGCGGCGATCGACGACGGCGTCCTGCAGCCCGGCGACTCCTTCGAGAACGAGCTGTCCCTCGCCGCCCGCCTCCAGGTCTCTCGGCCGACCGTCCGCAAGGCCATCGCCCAGCTCGTCGCCGACGGCCTGCTCGTGCGCCACCGCGGCATCGGCACCCGCGTCGCCTCCCCGGTCGTGCACCAGCGCGACGACCTCACCCCCTTGTATGACGAGCTGGACCGCACGGGCCGCCGCCCCCAGACGCAGGTGGTCCGCCTCGTGCCCGCCCGCCGCAACAAGGTCGCCGCCACGGCGCTGGGGCTCGAGCCACGCGTGCCGCTCGTCTATCTCGAGCGGGTGCGCTGGTCCGACGGCCGCCCCCTCGTGGTGCTGCGGTCGTGGCTGCCGCCGCAGTTCGCGACGCTGACGGCGGCCGAGCTGAGCGAGCACGGGCTCTACGAGCTGCTGGGCCGCCGGGGCGTGGTCGCGGACGTGGCTCGCCAGCGCCTCGGGGCCCGCATGGCCACCCTCACCGAACGACGCCAGCTGCAGCTCACGCGCGCCGACGCCGTGCTGACGGTGCTGTGGCAGTCCTACGCCGCCGACGGCACCCCGATCGAGTACGGCGACCACGCGTACCGGGGCGACCAGTACGTCGTGGACAACACCCTGCGCAACCCCTGACGACGCAACCCCTGACGACGCGGGCACGCGGCGCCCGTCGATCATGCACGGGTCGATCGTGCGAGCGGGGACGGCGAGAGGCCCGGCGCCATGACCCCGATCGGGGATGGCGCCGGGCCTCTCGGCATACGGCTGGTGGATCAGCCTGGGTTGGTCACATCAGCCTGGCGAACGAAGGCCGGTTGATGCCTCTACCCCCGGTAAAGGCATCAACCTGACGAACGAAGGCCGGTCGATGCCTCTACCCCCGGTAGGTCACTTGGCGGCGACGACGTCCAGCTTGACGTTGGCCGTGACGTCCGTGTGCAGACGCACGGTCGCCTCGTAGGCGCCGAGGGTGCGGATCGCGCCCTTGACCTCGAGCTTGCGACGGTCGACCTTGGGGCCACCGGCGGAGACGATCGCCTCGACGATCTGCGCGGTGTGGACCGAGCCGTAGAGGCGGCCGGCCTCGCCGGACTTGACCGGCACCTTGTAGGCCTTGACCTCGAGACGCTGCTTGGCGTCCTTGGCCTCCTCGATCGTCTTGTGCTCGCGCGCGGCGCGGGCCTTCTGGATCGCCTCGACCTGCTTCTCGCCACCCTTGGTCCACTGGGTCGCGAGACCGCGGGGCATCAGGTAGTTGCGGGCGTAGCCGTCCCTGACCTCGACGATGTCGCCGGGGGTGCCGAGGCCGGTGACCTCGTTGGTGAGGATGAGCTTCATGTCAGTTCGTCCTTTCCCGGGCTCAGCGAGCGGAGCTCGAGTAGGGAAGCAGCGCGACCTCGCGGGCGTTCTTGACGGCCCGCGCGATGAGGCGCTGCTCCTGGACGGAGACACCGGTCACCCGGCGAGCGCGGATCTTGCCGCGGTCGGAGATGAACTTGCGCAGCAGCGCGGTGTCCTTGTAGTCGATCGTCTCGATCTTGGCGGCCTTGAGCGGGTTCGCCTTCTTCTTGGGCTTGCGCACAACGGGCTTGGCCATTGTGGGACTCCTTGGGTTTGCGATGCGTGGTGCCGCTGGCCTGGGGCAGCGGCTCAGAGTGTGTTGTCGGTATGACGGGCGCGGGGCGCCGTCACCGACGGACGTGCTCGATCCGAGCGTGGTGCGAGGTGTCCGGGCCGATCAGAACGGGGGCTCGTCGTAGGACGGCGCTCCGCCGCCCCAGCCACCCTGACCGCCGGCCGCGGGCTGACCGCCGGAGGGCTGGCCCGAGGGAGCGGCGTTGCCGCCGCCACCGGAGCCACCGCCGGTCGACCAGGGGTCGTCGCCGGAGCCGGCGTTGCCGCCGCCCCAGCCACCGCCGGAACCGGCCGCGCCACCGGCGCCACCAGCCCCGCCCTGACCGCCGCCGAAGCCGCCACCCTGACCGCCGCCACCGCGCTGGGTGCGCGTGACCTTGGCCGTGGCGTAGCGCAGCGACGGGCCGACCTCGTCGACCTGCATCTCCATGACGGAGCGCTTCTGGCCGGACTCCTTGTCCTCCCACGAGCGGGAGACCAGGCGACCGGTCACGACGACGCGCATGCCGCGCTGGAGGGACTCGGCGACGTTCTCGGCTGCCTCACGCCACACGGAGCAGCGCATGAACAGCGTCTCGCCGTCCTTCCACTCGTTGGACTGGCGGTCGAACGTGCGCGGCGTGGACGCCACGGTGAAGTTGGCGACAGCCGCACCGGACGGCGTGAACCGCAGCTCCGGGTCCTGGGTGAGGTTGCCGATGATCGTCAGCGTGGTCTCTCCGGCCATGGATCTCTCCTCGTCGAGCGGGTGGTGGATCGAGCTGTGCGAGAACGACTCAGGCGCCGGGGCGCAGGAGCTTGGTCCGCAGGATGGACTCGTTCAGACCGAGCTGGCGGTCCAGCTCCTTGGCCGTGGCGGGCTCGGCCGTGAAGTTCACGACGGCGTAGTAGGCCTCGGCGTTCTTGTTGATCTCGTAGGCCAGGCGGCGCTTGCCCCACAGGTCGACGTTGTCGACGGTGCCCTTGTCCTTGGTGATGACGGTGAGGAACTTGTCCAGCGACGGCTGGATGGTGCGCTCCTCGAGAGCGGGGTCCAGGATGATCATCAGTTCGTACTGACGCATGCGTTAACCCACCTCCTCTGGTCTCGGCGGTCACGGAGTCTCCGTGACAGGAGGGTGTGCATGACGAACGTCCGGGCGCCCGCGACAGGCGTCGCGAGCACACAGACGAGCCGTCCCAGCCTACACGACCTTGAGGAGGACCTGGTCGGGGGCGTTGCCGGCGACCCCGGCCACGGGGTCGCGCTCAGGACGACCGGGGGCCTCGCGGTCCGGCGGCTCGTCGCGGGCCCGCCGCGTGACGACCCACGCCAGCCAGAGCCAGGTGGCGATGCGGGCCACGACCAGCACCGCGAACCAGCCTGCGGGTAGGCCCCGGTCGGGGTTGGTGCGGGCCGCGATGTGCAGCCACACCCCCACGAAGTAGGTCACCTCGACGGCGGCCCAGACGAGGTGGTCGCGCCACCGCACGCCGATCAGCGCCAGCAGCGGGCAGATCCAGAGGGCGGCCTGCAGGGGCAGGCTCTTGCCCGTGACGGCGACGAGCACGACCAGCAGGAGCGCCACCTCGGGGACGGTGGGCCGCCGGGCCGTGCCCAGGGCGAAGAACGCGGCGACCACGACGGCGACCACCCAGCCGAGCACGGCGAGCACGGACGCCAGACCGGACGGGACCGCGACGCCGAGCGACGTGATGACGTGGGTGAGGGAGCCGTAGCCCGGCGCGGCCGACGCCCACCCGGTGTAGACGTCCAGCGCCTGGGGGCCGGACAGCGCGACCACCGTGCCCACCACCGCGACGAGGGTCAGCAGGGCCACGCCCGCGGTGAGACCCCAGTCGACGACGCGTCCGGCGCGCAGGCACACCAGACCGAGCGCCACCACGAGCAGGACGGCCGTGGAGCGGCAGCTGATCGCCAGACCCAGCAGGATGCCGGCCTGCACGGCGTGCCGTCGCCCCCACGCCACGAGACCGGCCACGCCCAGCGTCACCGCGAGCAGGTCGAAGCTGACCAGCCCGGCCGTCACCACGACCGGCGACAGGGCGAGGTGCGCCACCGCCCAGCGCGTGCGGGGCTGGATGCGGACGAGCAGCCCCACGAGCAGGACGAGCAGGATCGTGAGCAGCCCCGCCCACGCCGCGAAGTACACCTGCGCGGCGGCCAGCGTGCGCCCCTGCTCGGGGCCGCCGGGGACGAGCAGCGACAGCGCCCACATCACGACCCCGGTGCCGGCCGGCTGACCCACGCCGGACCCGTGGCCGTAGGCGAAGCCGCCGTCCGCCAGGCCGCTGCTCTGGTAGACGACGGGGATGTCGGAGTAGCAGGCGTGCCAGAACTGGTCCGCCGCGCGCCAGCCCCGCGAGAGACAGTGGCCCCGCACGAGGACGGACAGGGCCATCAGCACGGTCGCCGTGCAGGACAGCACGACCACGGCGGGACGCAGACCACGGCGACCGATGGCGGCATACCGCCCGACCGGACCACCCAGCCACTCGCTGGCGGCCCGGGCCACCGGGTCCTCGCGGGTGGGCGCGACGGTGCGGGTGGGGTCGCTCAGCTGCATGCGCCCATCATGCCCGGTCCGCGTCCGGTCAGCCGGTGCCCGCGGCGGTGGTCGCCCGGCCCGCCTGGCTCGGCGAGGGCGGAGCCGGCACCGACGGCTGCTGGCGCGCCGTCCGCGTGGGGACGGACGGCTGCGTGGGCTCGCTCGGCACCGTCGGGGTGCCCTGCGTCGGGGCGTCCGACGGCTCGGGTGCCGACGAGGTGGCGGTCGCGCCCGGCCGGTTGGTCTCGCCCGTGCCGGAGGTGGTGGGCGAGTCGGAGGAGCCGTCCGGGGTCGCGGTGGACGTCGAGCGCGGGCGGGTGCCGATGTTCTTGCGACTGTCGTCGTTGACGCCGACCCGCTCGGGGAAGTCCTTCTCCTCGACGCCGTCCATGACGGTGCGCATGAACTGCGTCCAGATCGGCACGCAGTACTTGTAGCCACCGACGTTGCGGCCCAGCGGGACGTTGGTCCTGCCGTCCTCGGACGGCTTGTAGATCGCGCACCCGGCGGCCAGCTGCGGCACGTAGCCGATGAACCAGACCTCCTTGTGGTCCTCGGCGGTGCCCGTCTTGCCGGCGGCCGGACGACGCACCCGCTGGGCGTATGACGCGGTGCCCTCGGTGATCGGGTGGGTCAGCGCCTCGGTGACGTCGACCGCGACGTCCCGGTCGATGGCCTGCGTGGTGCTCGTCGACGCGGTGTAGTCGACCTCCCCGTCGGTGCTCTTGACCGAGGCGATGATGTGGGGCGTCGCGCGCTTGCCCTCGGCCGCGATCGTCGCGTAGCCGTTGGTGTTGTCGAGCACGCTCGGCGTGGCGGTGCCCAGGGTGTTGGTGAGGTTCTCCTCGACGTTGACCTTGGTGTTGTCGGGGATCCCGGCGTCGACGGCGGCCTTCTTGGTCGCGGCGGGCGTGATGGCGTTGTTGAGGCGCACGAATGCCGTGTTGACGGAGTCGGCCGCGGCCTGGCGCAGGTCGATCCAGCCGTACTGCTGGTTGAACTCGTTCTCGATCTCGTCGGAGGTGCCCGGCACCTGGTAGGGCGAGGAGCCGCTGACGCGGGACCGCGTGGAGTAGCCGTTCTGCAGGGCACCCACCAGCGTGTAGGCCTTGAACGTCGAGCCGGCCGACAGGTGCGCGTCCACCGCGTTGTTGTAGGGACGCTTGGCGAAGTCGGTGCCGCCATACAAGGCCTTGATGGCCCCCGTGCCGGGCTCGACCGCGGACATGCCGGTCTGCGCACCCTCGATGTCCTCGGCGGCGCCCCGGTCGGCGATCGCCTCGATCATCGCCTCCTGGTACTTCTGGTCGACCGTCGTGACGATGCGCAGGCCGCCCTTGGCGATGTCGTCCTCGTCCAGCTTGGCCCGGGAGACGAGCTCCTTCTTGGCCAGGTCGACGAGGTAGCCGTTGGTGCCGCCGGTGATCTCGATCGGCTTGGCCTTGGCCACGGTCGGATAGACGGCCTGGGACCGCTGCTGCGTGGTGAGCCAGCCCAGCTCGACCATCGCGTCGAGGATCCACGAGACGCGCTCCTTGCTGCGCGTCAGGTTGGCCGCCGAGCGGGAGGGGTCGTAGATGGAGGGCCCGCGGATGACCGAGGCGAGCAGGGCACCCTCGGCCGGGGTCAGCTGCGAGACGTCCTTGCCGAAGTAGGCCTTGGACGCCGTCTGGATGCCGCTCGCGCTGCGCCCGAAGTAGATCGTGTTGAGGTAGTCCTCGAGGATCTGGTCCTTGCTGCGCTGCTGGTCCAGCTTGACGGAGATGATGATCTCCTTGAGCTTGCGCTGGATGGTCTGGTCGCTGGTCAGGAAGGTGTTCTTGACGTACTGCTGCGTGATGGTCGACCCGCCCTGGGTCGCACCGCCCTCCAGCGAGACCTTGATCGCGCGGGCGATGCCGCTCGGGCTTACGCCGTTGTTGGAGTAGAAGGAACGGTCCTCGGCGGCGAGGAAGGCCTTCTGCACGTGGTCGGGGACCGTGGACAGCGGGACGTTCTCGCGGTTGGTGCCGCCGGTCAGCCGACCCATCTCGGTCTTGCCGTCGGCGAAGTAGACGGTCGAGATCTGCGCCTGGGACGCCGGGTTGGGCTCGGGGATGTCGATCGTCGCGTAGAGGTAGGCGACCCCCGCGGCACCGAGCGCCAGCAGGGCGACGACCGCGAGGCCGAACCAGGTCAGGAAGCGAGCCCATCCGCTGCGGCGGCGACGGGGCTTGCGCACCTTGCTTGGCGGGTTGCCCCCGGGGCCGACGCCGGCTCCGGCGCCCTGGGTCGTGGCTGGGCTCACGCGATCTCCTTGAGGGTCCGAGGTGGTCGATCCCACCTCCGGTCTGCCCTCCAGTATGACGAACCATCCTGGTCCCGGCCTGGAGCATCGCCGGGACCGGGCGTGCGGTGATGGGTCCGTGCGGACGCGCGGGCCGGGGTGACAACCTGCTCAGGGACATGACAAAGTGCGTCTTTGTCATGTCGGTGACGGGCGGACGGCATACGAGCTGCTCCGGCCACGTGCCCCCGGCACCCAGCCATCCCCACGAGGAGCTCCCATGCCCGAAGTGCGCGTCGCCATCGTCGGCGTCGGCAACTGCGCGACGTCCCTGATCCAGGGCGTCCACTACTACGAGGACGCCAGCCCCGAGGACACCGTCCCGGGTCTGATGCACGTCATGCTCGGCGACTACCACGTGCGCGACGTGGAGTTCGTGGCGGCGTTCGACGTCGACGACAAGAAGGTCGGCAAGGACCTGTCGGAGGCGATCAACGCCTCGGAGAACAACACGATCAAGATCTGCGACGTCCCGACGCTGGGCGTCGAGGTGCAGCGCGGGCACACGCTCGACGGGCTCGGCAAGTACTACCGCCAGACCATCGACGAGTCGACGGCCGAGCCCGTGGACGTCGTCCAGGCGCTCAAGGACGCGCGCGTCGACGTCCTCGTGTCCTACCTGCCCGTGGGGTCGGAGGACGCCGACAAGTTCTACGCGCAGTGCGCGATCGACGCGGGCGTGGCCTTCGTCAACGCGCTGCCGGTGTTCATCGCCAGCGACCCGGAGTGGGCGGCGAAGTTCGAGGCGGCCGGGGTCCCGATCATCGGCGACGACATCAAGTCGCAGGTCGGCGCCACCATCACCCACCGCGTCATGGCCAAGCTGTTCGAGGACCGCGGCGTCGCGCTGGACCGCACCTACCAGCTCAACGTCGGCGGCAACATGGACTTCAAGAACATGCTCGAGCGCGAGCGCCTGGAGTCCAAGAAGGTCAGCAAGACCCAGGCCGTCACCTCCAACCTGCACGGCTCGCTGGCGGGCAAGACCGACGACCGCAACGTCCACATCGGGCCCTCGGACTACGTCGCGTGGCTGGACGACCGCAAGTGGGCCTACGTGCGTCTGGAGGGCCGTGCGTTCGGCGACGTGCCGCTCAACCTGGAGTACAAGCTCGAGGTCTGGGACTCCCCCAACTCCGCCGGCATCATCATCGACGCCATCCGCGCCGCCAAGATCGCCCTCGACCGGGGGATCGGGGGACCGCTGCTGTCGCCGGCGGCCTACCTGATGAAGTCGCCGCCCGAGCAGCGTCCCGACGACGAGGGGCGGGAGAAGCTCGAGGCCTTCATCGCCGGGTCAGAGCCGCGCTGACGACAGGGCCCGCGTGGCGCGTCAGCGACACGCGGGCCTGAGGAAGCGCGGCAGTCCGGTTCCGTCGCGCTGACGACAGGGCCCGCGTGGCGCTGCCGGAGAGATCGCGGAAACCTGGGCACCGAGGACGGTGCCCAGGTTTCCGCGATCACGGTGCCCAGGTTTCCGCAGCGTCCTGTGGCGGTGGTCTCGTTGACCGCGTGGCACCGGCGCGATGGGTCGCGCGGGCGCCAGCTGGGGTCTACGGTCGAGCCATGCAGCTGGCCGAGGAACTCCTGCTCCTGCTCACCGACGACGAGACGGGCCGGATGAGCGTGCCCGAGCGCGTGCTGGACCTGGCCGTGGCCGGGGGCGCTCTCAGCGAGCTGGGGGCGATCGAGCGCGTGCGGGTCGTCGACGAGGACGAGCACGTGGTCGGGTCGCTGGGCGAGCCGATCCAGGCGGGCCGCCTGGTCATCGACGACGAGATGAGCCACGACGCCGATCCCGTGCTGGACGGGGCGCTCGAGACCTTCCGCGGGATGCAGGGTCGCAAGCTCAGCAACGTGCTGCCGATCATGGGTCGCTCGCTCTATCCGGTGCTGCACCGTGACCTCGAGGCCAAGGGCGTGCTGCGGCGCGAGGCACCCACCCGGCAGTCGATGATCCCCAGCACGACCTGGGTGGCCGTCGACAGCAGCCACGAGGACTCCGTGCGCACGCACCTGGCGGACGTGCTGCTGCACGACGCCGAGCCCGACGACCGCGCGCGGCATCTCATCGGTCTGCTCCACGCGATCGGCGCCCTGACCGTGGCCATGCCCGAGCTCGAGGACGACCGCGAGCGCGCGCTGCAGACGGCGCTGGAGGTGCGGTCGCTGACGGACGTGCACGGGCCGTGCGGTCGCGTCCTCGCCGCTATCGACGAGCTGACGAAAGGGCGCGCGTGACGACGGAGTCGGCACGCGACCATGAGGAAGCTCGTCCACAGGCACAGCGCTGACACGAAAGGCCGCGCGTGACGACGGAGTCGGCACGCGACCATGAGGAAGCTCGTCCACAGGCACAGCGCTGACACGAAAGGGCGCGCGTGACGACGGAGTCGGCACGCGACCATGAGGGTGGAGCTAGTCGGACGGGCCTGACTCGGGCTGGGTGGCCCACCACTCCTTGAGGCGCATCGCCGCCTCCTCGCGCCCGATCATCCCCTCGTCGAGGCGGACGGCGAGCAGGTGCTTGTAGGCCCGTCCGAGCACGGGTCCGGGCCGGATCCCCAGCACCTCGGCGATCTCGTTGCCGTCGAGCTCAGGGCGGACGGCGGCGAGCTCCTCCTGCTCCTGCAGCCGCTCGATGCGCTGCTCGAGGCTGTCATAGCTGCGTCGCAGCCGGGCGGCCTTGCGGACGTTGCGCGTCGTGCAGTCGGCGCGCGTGAGCAGGTGCAGGCGCGAGAGCAGCGGCCCGGCGTCGGTGACATAGCGTCGCACCGCCGAGTCGGTCCACTCGCCGTCGCCGTACCCGTGGAAGCGCAGGTGCAGCTCGATCAGCCGTGACACGGCCTTGGTCGTGTCCTTGTCGAAGCGCAGTGCCTTGAGCCGCTTGGTCGCCATACGGGCGCCCACGAGCTCGTGGTGGTGGAAGGACACGCCCCCGTCCGGCTCGAACCGGCGCGTGGCGGGCTTGCCGATGTCGTGCAGCAGCGCTGCGAGTCGCAGGACCAGGTCGGGCCGTATGACGGGCCCGCCGTCGGCCGGGGCCGCCGACCCCGGCTGCTCCGACGTCTCGCTCGCCGACGCCTCGCTCGGCGACGACTCGTCCCCAGCCGACGGCAGCGGCCGCGAGGGGAGCTCGAGGTCGATGGCCTGCGCCAGCACGGTCAGCGAGTGCTCGTAGACGTCCTTGTGCCGGTTGTGCTCGTCGACCGTGAGCCGCATCCCGGACAGCTCGGGCAGCATCACGTCGGCGAGGCCGGTGTCGGTGAGCACCTCGAGACCGGGGCGGGGGTCGGGGGTGAGGATCAGCTTGACCAGCTCGTCCCGGATCCGCTCGGCCGAGATCATCTCGAGCGACCCGGCCCGCTCGCGCAGGGCGGCCTCGACCGCGGGGTCGAGGGTCAGGCCCAGCTGGGACACGAAGCGCGCCGCCCGCATCATCCGCAGCGGGTCGTCGCCGAAGGACTCGGCCGGCGTTCCCGGCGTGCGCAGCAGGCCACGCGCGAGGTCGCCGAGGCCGTCGTGCGGGTCGACGAAGGTCAGGTCGGGCAGCCGCAGGGCCATCGCGTTGACGGTGAAGTCGCGACGGACGAGGTCGTCCTCGAGCCGGTCGCCGTAGGTCACCTCGGGCTTGCGGCTGGTGCGGTCGTAGGCGTCCTTGCGGTAGGTCGTGATCTCGACCTGCCAGCCGTCCTTGCGCGCCCCGATGGTGCCGAACGCCCGCCCGACGTCCCACAGCGCGTCGCCCCAGCCCCGGAGCAGCCGCTCGGTCTCCTCGGGGCGGGCGTCGGTCGTGAGGTCGAGGTCCACGGAGTCGCGGCCGAGGAGCGCGTCACGAACCGGGCCGCCGACGAGGGCCAGCTCGTGCCCGGCGCCCCCGAACCTCTCGCCCAGCTCGGTCAGGAGGCCGGTGACGGGCGCGAGCCGACGCGCCGCGGCGGCGAGCAGCTCGTCGGTGGTGGGGTGGGTGGTTCCAGGCACAGTTCCCCACCTTAGAAGACCGAGGGGGCCGACGTGGCACAGCGACCGACCGCAGCAGGTCTCGTTAGAGTGCTCAGGTGACCACTCCCCATCCGACCAGCCCGGCAGCGCGCTTCCCGCGTCGACTGCCTGCGGTGGAGGAGGTCTCGGCGGGTGGTGTGATCGTGCGGGTCGAGCGGGGTCTGGCGGAGCTGGCGATCATCGCGCGCCGCAACCGGGCGGGCCGCGTCGAGTGGTGCCTGCCCAAGGGCCACATCGAGGGCACCGAGACGCTCGAGGAGACCGCGGTCCGCGAGGTGGCGGAGGAGACCGGCATCGAGGGGCGGGTCATCGCCTCCCTGGGGTCCATCGACTACTGGTTCACCACCTCGGCCTCCCGCGTCCACAAGGTCGTCCACCACTATCTCCTCGAGGCGCTCGGTGGGCACCTGACGATCGAGAACGACCCCGACGCCGAGGCGATCGACGTCGCCTGGGTGCGCCTGGGCGACAACACGACCGAGCTGACCTTTCCCAACGAGAGGCGCATCGCCGCGGCAGCCTGGCAGCGCCTCGCGGGGGACCGGTGACCGGTCGGCTGGCTCGCGCCGGCGCGGCGGCTGTCGCCGCCTTCTCCCTGCTCGGCGGTATGCCGGGGGCGGCCGCCGCAACGCCGGATCGCTCCGTCGCCGTAGCCCCCGCAGCCCCCGCACCCGCAGCCCCCGCACCCGCAGCCCGCCCCGGCGCGGCGGTGCCCGGGCTCACGGTCCGGTTCGAGGAGCTCTCCCCGGCGGTCGTCCGCCCCGACCAGGACGTCACGGTCCGGGTGACGGTGACGTCCACGAGCTCTGGGGCGAGCGGGCCGCTGTCCGCGCGCGTGCTGCTGGGCGGCACGCCCTTCTCCCAACGACAGGCGCTGTCCGCGTGGCTGCACGACGCCCAGCCCCGCTCCCTGGCCACGCGCGAGGTGGTGAGCCAGCCCATCGCCGCAGGGGTCCCCGCCCAGGGCACGACGTCGGTCACGCTGACCGTGCCCCGCGCAGCCCTGCGGCGCGGCACGCCGTTCGGGACCTACCCGCTCGCCGTCGAGGTGCGCAGCGGCAGCGACCGCGTGGCCCTGGCCCGCTCCGTGCTGCCCTGGGTCGGCGCCGACCAGGAGTACGAGCCCCTCCGCCTCGCCTGGATCGCTCCCCTCACCCTCCCGGCCCGGCCAGACCTGTTCGCCGGCAGCGTCGACGAGGTGGGTCAGGCCTGGTCGCAGACGGTCGGGGCCGCTGGCCCCCTGCGGCAGCGCCTGGACGCCGCGGTCGGCACACCGGTGACCTGGATGGTCGACCCGGCCGTCCTGACGCCCCCCAGCGGTCCCGGTGGCCTGGTGAGCGCCACGGCGGCGCCTGCGGCCTCGACCTCCCCGGGGGCCTCGACCGCGAGCCCGCCCTCCAGCACGTCAGCGACGTCAGCGGCAGCACCGGAGCCGCCCGCCGGCACACCCAGCACGCCGTCGGCGTCGTCGGCACCACCGTCGTCCACGCCCGCGACCCCTTCCGCTCCCGCTCCCGCGCAGACGCCCACCTCGCCGAGCGATCCGTTGGCCGCCGCCAGGACCGACGCGGACGCGCTCACCGCCCGCCTCGAGGCGCTCGGGGACGACCAGCCCGTCTGGTCGCTGCCCGTCGGGGACCCCGACACCGCCGCGCTGCTCCGCGCCGGGCCCGATCCCGCGCTCAGTGCCGTCGTCTGGCCTGCGGGCACCAATCCCCTCACCAGGGCCGTCGGGCGCTCCGTCACCGACTCGATCGCCTGGCCGGCCGACGGCTCCTGGGCCGAGGGCCGGACCACCGCGTGGACCCGCACCACCGGTGGCTCGGCCCCCACGGCCGCCGTGGTATCCACCGACGCGGTGGCCCCGCAGCGTCAGACCACGCCGGGAGCCGCGCAGCGCAGCCCGGACGGCACGCCGCTGCTCGCCTACGACGAGCGCCTCAGCGAGGTCACCGCGGGCGACCCCTCGTCCTCGGACACCCAGATGGTGCAGGAGTTCCTCGGCCAGTCGCTCACGCTGCTCGGCGAGCTCCCCGGCACGCGCCGCACGGCGCTGGTGGCCGTCCCGCGCCGCACCGCCCTGTCCGGACCGGCGCTGCGGCGGCTCTGGTCGGCCACGGCCTCGGCGCCGTGGCTGCGGCAGGTCGACGTGAGCAGCATCCTGGGGCAGGGCGCTCAGGCCAGGCAGGGGATCCAGGGCAGCCAGAGTGTCGCCACGACCACCGAGCCCTCGCGCCCCGCCTCTCCGCTGGACGGCCCGGCGGTGGACGAGCTCGAGTCGGACCTCGCGACGGTCAACGGGTTGCGCCGCATCCTGCCGGCCGACGCCCCCGGCGCCCGGGCCTGGACCGCCGCGATCCAGCAGCTGACCTCGGCCCGGTGGCGGGGTGGTTCGCAGGCCTGGACGCAGCTGCGAGGGGCGGTCGACGGATCCATCGACGCCGCGGCCCACGGGGTGCAGGTGCGCCCGAGCACGATCAACTTCCTGGCGGACTCCGGCACCATCCAGATCACCGTCAACAACACCCTCCCGTATGCCGTCCACGACGTCCGTCTCGAGCTGGTCCCCGGCAGTCCCAAGCTGCGGGTCACGCAGAGCACCAAGACCCTCACCATCGCCGCGGGCAGCCGCACGACCATCCAGGTCGAGGTCACGGCGCTCGGCGCCGGCACCGTCCCCCTGGAGGCGCGCCTGTCCACACCGGACGGCGTGGCCCTGGGCTCGGCGACCACCGTGGACATGAACGTCCGCCCGACCAGCGTGTGGGTGTTCGCCCTCGTCGCCGGTATCGTCGGCCTGATCCTCGTGCTCGGCCTCGCCCGCTCCCTACGTCGTGGTCCCACCCGCGCCGAGCGCGAGCTCGGCGACCACGAGGCGGTGGCCGACGCCGTGCTCGGCGCCACCCGCCCTGCCGGGGGCGACCGACCTGGCGGCGCTGACCGACCCGACAGCAGCGACAAGGACTCCTGATGAGCAGCACACGGCACGGCGCACCCCCACCCGGGGACGGCGTGGTCCAGGAGCAGAGCGTCCGGCGGGCCAGCGCCCTCATGGCCGCGGGCTCGATCGTCTCGCGCCCCCTCGGCCTCGTCCGGCAGCTCATGCTGGTGGCCTGCCTGGGCGTGACCGGCGCGACGGCCGACGCGTTCAACACCGCCAACCAGCTGCCCAACATCATCTACATGCTGCTGTCCGGCGGCCTGCTCACCGCGGTGCTCATCCCCCAGATCACCAAGGCGATGAAGCGGGAGGACGGCGGCCAGGAGGTCATCGACCGCCTGCTGACCATCTGCATCGGCGCCATCCTGGTCGTCACGTTGCTGGCGACGCTGCTCGCCTCCCCGCTCGTCACGATCTACCGCATCTCTCCCGCCACGCGCGAGCTCGCGACGGCGTTCGCGATCATCTGCCTGCCGCAGATCTTCTTCTACGGCCTGTATGCCGTCCTCGGCCAGGTCCTCAACGCGCGGGGGCGCTACGCGTCGTTCATGTGGACGCCCGTGCTCGCCAACCTCGTGCAGATCGCGGGCATGGCCGTCTTCCTCCAGCGCTACGCGCACGCGGCACCCCCGGACGCGTGGACCCCCGAGATGGTCTGGCTGCTGGCGGGCACCAGCACCGCCGGCATCGCGCTGCAGGCCCTCGCGCTGGTCCCCGACCTGCGGGCGAGCGGCTTCCGCTGGCGTCCCCGCTGGGGCTTCCGCGGCTACGGCTTCCGGTCGGCCTCCACGATGGCGGGCTGGGCGTTCGCCGCCCTCGTCGTGGCACAGCTCGGCGGCTACGCGTGCGCCGCCGTCATGAACACCGTCGCCGGCTGGGCCCAGCACGACGGCCGGCAGGTCGCGGGCATCACCGTCTACCAGCTCGCCTTCCTCGTCTTCATGCTCCCGCACGGGATCATCACCACGTCGATCTTGACGGCCATCTACCCGCGGATGTCGCGCGCGGCCCACGACAGTGCGACCGGCGACCTGCGCCGCCTGCTGACCCGTGGTCTGACCCTGCCTTCCGTGGCCCTCGTCCCCATCACGGCCGCGGCGATCCCGCTGGCGGTGCCGGGCATGGCGATGGTGCCCCGGGTCAGCGGGGACGCCCTCAGCGAGACGGCCCTCGTCTTCGCGATCATGATCCTGGGCCTGATCCCGTTCGGCTGGACCACCCTGCAGCAGCGCTTCTTCTTCGCCCTCGAGGACGGTCGCACCAACCTGCACCTCCAGATCCTGCTCACCGCGATCCAGATCACGCTCGCGCTGCTGGCGCTCGTCGGACCCCGTGACCACGTCGTCGCCCTGATCGCGGCCGGCCAGACCCTGGGCAACCTCGCGGCAGCGGTGGCCTTCGTGGTGATCGCCCAGCGCCGCGTGGGCGGCCTGCCCCTGAGGCACGTGCTGCGCCTGCACGTCCGACTGGTGCTCGTCTCCGCCCTCGCCGCCCTCGCCACGTGGGGTGCGGTGGTGGGGCTGTCCGAGCTGCTCGGCACCTCCCGCCTCGACCACCTCGTGCAGCTGCTCGTCGGCGGCGTCCTGTTCGTCCTGGCCTTCCTCGGCCTCGCCCGCGTCTTTCACATCCGCGAGGTGGACGACCTGCTCGGACCGGTCGCCGCGCGGCTGCGTCGCCGGACCGGAGCCGCCCCCAGCGCCTAGGATGCGATGAGCACGACCGGCCAGCCCCAGGGGGACGCGATGCGGGTCACGCAGGACGACGAGAGGGAGTGACGGATGCCGGCAGTCGGACCGGGCACGTCGATCGGGGGGCGCTACCACCTGCGGCAGCGTCTCGAGCGCACGGACCGCGTGGAGCGGTGGGAGGCCGACGACACGACCTTCGGTCGCCGCGTCGTCGTGACCGTGCTCGACGCCGACGACCCAGCCGCCGAGGCCGCTCTGGACGCCGCCCGCCGCGCGTCCGCGCTCACCGACCCCCGCCTCCTGCCGATCCTCGACGCCGGTCGCGAGGGCGACCTGGTCCACGTCGTCGAGGCGGAGGTTGAGGGCAGCACCCTCACCGAGCTGCTGCGGGACGGCGGCCTCCCGGCCCCCGAGGCGCGTCGGATCGTGCTCGAGGTGGCCGAGGTCCTCGACCGGGCCCGCGGCCGGGGCCTGCACCACCTCGCCCTGACCCCCGACGACGTGCTCCGCGGCCGCGACGGCAGCGTCCGGCTGCGGGGGCTGGCCGTCCAGGCCGCGCTCCTCGGGCGCGACGGCGACAGCGACCAGGCCGCGTCCCGCACCGACGCGCTCGGCCTCGCGGCCCTCCTGCACGCGGCGACCACCGCCACCTGGCCCGGCAAGGACGCGACCTCGCTGCAGGCGACCCCCGTCGTGGCCGGCGCACCGGCCCCGCCGTCCGAGCTCGTCGCCGCCGTCCCGGACGACATCGAGGACCTGGTCCGGCGCGCCCTCGGCCGCGCTCGCGGGACTGACGGCCGGCCGCAGGACCCCGGTGCCGTCGCCGATGCGCTGCGCCCGGCCACGCTCCTCGCGCCGTCACCCGGCCCCACCGACACCTCCGACCGCTTTCCCGCGGATCCACCCACCTCGGACCCGTCCGCCGGCGACCGCTCCGGCCCGGTCACCGCAGCCACGAGCGACACCTCAGGCACCACGAGCCCCGCCGACGCCGCGAGCAGCTCAGGGGTCGCGAGCACGGCCGGGGTGATGGGCGGTGCTGGAGGCGCAGGGGCGGCAACCGGCAGCACGCCCCACCGCCTCGCGGACGACCTGCGCAAGGACGTCGAGCACGTGCCCTCCCGCGCCGAGGCCGCCGCGATCGCCGCCGCCGGGGCCACCGCGGCCGGGGCCAAGGCGGCTGCCCGGCGGGTCGGCGACCTGGTCGACGGCGCCTCCCGGCGGGCCGAGGACCGTCGCCGCGAGCGTGAGACGCGGCGCCTCGAGACCCAGCCCGCCCGCGTGCCCCTGTCGACGCTGGCGGACGAGCGCCCCCGCCGCGCCGAGCCCGTCGCCCCGATCTTCGTCAACGACGTGCCCACCGGCACCCCCTCGCGACGTCAGGCCAACTTCGTCCTGGCGCTGCTCGCCGCCCTCGTGGTGCTGGGCCTGGTGCTCGGCGTCGTCGGCGTCATGTCCATGGTCAACAACATCCAGCGCCAGCTCGACGCGCCTCCGGTCGGCCGCACCTACACCGTGACGGCGCCGGCGGTCACCATCACCAAGGGCGCCGACGGCACCGTGACGACCAAGCCGGCGGCCCCCACCCGAGCACCGGGAGCCCCGATCGCCGTGGTGGGCGTGACGGCATACGACCCCGAGGGCCAGGACCACGCGGAGAACAACGACACGGTCGGCAACGTCCACGACGGGGACACGGCGACCTACTGGCGCAGCCAGCGCTACAAGACCGACACGTTCGGCAACCTCAAGTCGGGGGTCGGCCTCGCCGTCTACCTCGGGGACGCCCACTCGGACGTGTCCCAGATCAAGCTCACGCTGCCCAACTCGGCCGGCGAGGACCTCACCGTCTACGGCAGCGACACCCCGACCAAGGACGGCGCAGCCGTGCTGGGCACCGCCAAGGGCGCCAAGGGCGAGGTCACGATCACGGTGCCGGCGGGCCAGGGCAAGCGCCCCTACATCGTCGTGTGGTTCACCAACAGCCCGAGGATGTTCGGCGGCAACTACGCCGCGCTCTCCGAGATCAGCCTGTCCTGAGATGAGCGCCGTCCTCGACCTCGCCGCGGCCGACGACCGCGCGCTCATGGCGGCGCACAACGACGGGGACCCCCACGCCTTCGGCGAGCTCTACCGCCGGCACCGCGACCGCATGTGGGCCGTGGCCATGCGCACCTGCTCCGACCGGGAGCTGGCAGCCGACGCCGTGCAGGACGCCTTCATCGCCGCGTTCCGTCGGTCGGCGTCCTACCGCGGCGAGGCCGCCGTCACCACCTGGCTGCACCGCATCGTGGTCAACGCCTGCCTCGACCGGCTGCGACGCGTCCGGCCGACCTCCGAGCTGCCGGAGTACGACCTCGCGGACGGCCGCGACGAGCATGCCTCGCTCGAGGTCCAGCTCGACGTCCGGCAGGCCCTCGCCAAGCTCCCCGAGGGACAACGACTGGCGCTGGTCCTGGTCGACATGCAGGGCCTCAGCGTCGCCGAGGCCGCCCAGGTCCTCGACGTCGCGGAGGGCACCATCAAGTCCCGGTGCGCCCGTGGCCGGGCCGCGATGGCCGAGATCCTCGGGCTGCGACGAGCGGGCACATGAGCGCCCCCACGTCAGCGGTCCGCCTCCGCGACCGCCGGGAACCAACGCCGCCCACGGCACGTCCTACACATGGTGCAGGTACGCCCAGGTTCCTGAGGGTCCACGCGTCCCTGCGCCCGCACCAGGTCGTGGCACCCGACGAGTCGGACCACGACGCAGCCCCCTCGACCGCCCCGGGAGGTGTCCGGAGATGACCGCGACCCGATCGTCGCACGCATCCGGTGACGGCGACCACGACCCCACGGGTGTGCGCGACCTGCTCGGCTCCCTGCCCGACCCCGGTCCCATGCCCGGCGACCTCGTGGCCCGCATCACCGCCTCGCTCGAGGCCGAGTCGCGCGCCCGTCTGACGGCCTCCGGGCACGACCCCGCTCCCATCCCGCGTGCCGACGAGCACGGCCCGATCGCGGTCGTCGTCCCGCTGCACCCGGCCACCCGGCGGCCCTCCGGCCGGCGGATGTTCGGCCTCGTCGCCTCTGCTGCCGCGGCCGTCACCGTGTTCGGGATCGCGGCGACCTCCTTCATCCAGGCCTCCGGGGGTGACCTGAGCACCGCCGTCGCCAACCTCGGCTCGGGGCCCAACAGCTCCGCCTCCAGCGCCGTGGGCAGCGCGAGCGCGGCGTCGTCCGCCCCCGGCCAGCAGGGCGAGCAGCAGGGGCAGCAGCAGAGCGGTCAGGGCACCGGTGACGTCACTGACCCGGACGTCCAGATCCGGCTCGCCGCCGGTCCCCTCGCGGTCGGTGGGGCCGGGCTGGCGGCATACGGCCAGGACCTCCTCCGGCAGCGCTGGAGCCCGGCCACCCCGCACACCGTCGAGCAGCCCACGGTCGGCCCCATCGGCACCCCCGCCGGGGTCCGCGAGTGCCTCGGCGCCCTCGGCGGCACCACCACCGGCCGGGTCGCGGCCGAGATCACCACGTATGACGGCCGCCCGGCCGTCGTGATCGCCGCCCAGCAGGGCGCTGACCGGCGTCAGGTCGGGGTCTACGTCGCGGCGATGCCCTGCGGCCCGACGGGCGCGACGCTCCTCACCCAGGCCATCACCCCCTGAGCGCCGCACGTTCCACGTGAAACGTCCACGTGACGGGCGGGTGGAATGAACACGCCGCCCGCACGGTTTCCGCCCGTGCGCCCTGCGATGGGACAGTGGGTCTCGCACCCACCGCGTCTCGTCGCCCGGGCGCCGAGTCGGCTCGGCCGACGTCCACACCACCCAGGGATGAAGGACCTCATGACCAGCGACGTCCGCAACGTCATCATCGTCGGCTCCGGCCCGGCGGGCTACACCGCCGCCGTCTACGCAGCCCGCGCCAACCTCGAGCCGCTCGTCTTCGAGGGCTCGGTCACCGCCGGCGGCGCCTTGATGAACACCACCGACGTCGAGAACTTCCCCGGGTTCCGCGACGGCATCATGGGCCCGGACCTCATGGACAACATGCGGGCGCAGGCCGAGCGCTTCGGCGCCGAGCTGGTCCGCGACGACGTCACCGCCGTGGACCTGACCGGCGACATCAAGGTCGTCACGGACGGCGAGGGCAACGAGCACCGCGCCCACGCCGTCATCCTGGCGATGGGGTCGGCCTACCGCGAGCTGGGTCTGCCGGACGAGAAGCGGCTGTCCGGCCGCGGCGTCTCCTGGTGCGCCACCTGCGACGGCGCGTTCTTCCGCAACAAGCCGATCGTGGTCGTCGGAGGCGGCGACTCCGCCATCGAGGAGGCGACCTTCCTCACGCGGTTCGGCGAGAGCGTCACGATCGTGCACCGCCGCGACGAGCTGCGCGCCTCCAAGATCATGGCCGACCGCGCCATGGCCAACGACAAGATCAGCTTCGCCTGGAACTCCGGGGTCGCCTCCATCAACGGCGACACCAAGGTCGAGTCCGTGACCCTGCGCGACACCGTCACCGGCGAGGAGCGCGTGCTCGAGACCTCGGCCGTGTTCGTGGCGATCGGCCACGAGCCGCGCAACGAGCTCGTCAAGGGCGTCGTCGACCTGGACGACGAGGGCTATGTCCTCACGCAGGCGGGCACGGCCACCAACCTGCCCGGCGTCTTCGCCTGCGGCGACCTCGTCGACCACACCTACCGCCAGGCGATCACCGCCGCCGGCTCCGGGTGCGCCGCGGCCCTCGACGCCGAGCGCTACCTCGCGGCCCGCGACGAGGCCGGCGCCCCGGCGACCGATGCGTCGCTGACCGCCGAGCCGCAGGCCACCGCGATGGCCCGCTGACCCACCTGCTCGTCTGCACACCTGCTCGTCTGCTTGCCTGCACCACCACCACCTCGACCATCCCGACCAAGGAGGAGCCCTCATGGGTGCCAACACCAAGGACACGACCGACGCGACGTTCGACCAGGACGTCCTGCAGAACCCCAAGCCCGTCCTCGTGGACTTCTGGGCGTCCTGGTGCGGCCCGTGCCGCCAGATCTCGCCGGTCCTCGACGAGATCGCCGGCACCTATGCCGACAAGATCGACGTCGTGAAGCTCAACGCCGACGAGAACCCCCAGACCACCGCGAAGTACGGCGTGACCGGTCTGCCGACCATCAACGTCTACGTCGGTGGCGAGGTCGTGAAGTCGATCGTCGGCGCGCAGCCGAAGCCCCGCATCCTCAAGGAGCTCGCGGACTACATCAGCTGAGCCGACACCCGCACGCCCGCTGGAGCCGCACGCCAGCCACCAGCACCCCCCGACGCCCGCCCGACCTCAGGTCGTGGCGGGCGTCGTCGTGCACGGCCGCCTCACGTCGCGGCCGGGGCCGTCGTGCACGGCCGCCTCACGTCGCGGCCGGGGCCGTGGCGCGGTCCGACAACCACGACCGCACTGCAGCGGTGACGTCCTCGCGGACCGTGGCTGCGGAGCGCAGGTCGAGGCGGAGCCGGGGGCACGTCGGGTGCTCGCGCACGACCGTGAAGCCCACACCGGTCAGCAGCGTGGTCGGCACCCGGCACACGTCCGGCGGCGGCCACGGCAGGTCGCTCCGGGTCACCGCCGCTGGTGACAGGCACCCCGGGACCACGGCGGGCCCGCCATACGCCTCGACGGCCCGGACCCGGCGCCGGAGGAGCTCCCGGCCGAGCGACTGGACGGCGACCTTGGTGAACGCTCGGCTGCTCGACGACAGGGACAGAAGGAGCACGGCGTCCTCCGAGACGGGGGCCGTCGCCGGCAGGGCCGCGCGCGGCACCAGCGACGGGGGCGCCACGACGACGTGCGCGACGGTGCGCCCGTCCTGGCGCACGAGCAGACCGGGCGGACCCCACTCGCGGGTCACCGTCTCGGCCCACGACCGCAGCCGCGGGCCCGAGTGCCGCGGCGAGTCCTCGTGCGCCTCGACCGGGTCGCGCAGCCAGCGCACGCAGCCGCGACAGGACGGACGCAGCAGGTCCGTGGTCGCGGCCGTCAGCGGGACCACCTGACGACCGGTCATGGCTGAGATCCTCCCTGCTCGGGGCCCGGCGCGCCCGGACACTACGACGCCGCCTCGGGTGGTCGTGCGAGGATGCAGACCTCACCCTGGTCCCAGGCTACGGGCCGATGCCGCTCGCCGTGCCCGGCCCACGACGAAGGAGCGCGCATGACCGACCAGCATCCCGTTGGCTCACGGCTGGATCCCTGGATCGAGTCCTATGCCGCACGCACCGCCGGGATGAAGGTCTCCGAGATCCGCGCCCTGTTCGCCGTCGCCTCCCGCCCGGAGGTGGTCTCCCTGGCCGGGGGTATGCCGAACATCGGCGCCCTGCCCATGGACCTGGTCGGGGACACGGTGCAGCGGCTGCTGCACGACCAGGGGCTCACGGCGCTGCAGTACTCCTCGGGCCAGGGCGACGAGCGGCTGCGCGACCAGCTGCTGGAGGTCATGGCGCTCGAGGGGATCGACGCCCACCCCGACGACATCGTCATGACGACCGGGTCCCAGCAGGCGCTCGACCTCGTGGCCCGCGTGTTCCTCGACCCGCGCGACGTCGTGATCGCCGAGTCCCCTTCCTACGTCGGCGCTCTCGGGGTCTTCGCGGCCTACGAGGCGGACGTGGTGCACGTGCCCTGCGACGCCGACGGTCTCGTCCCCGAGGCGCTCGAGGAGCACATCACCCGGCTCGAGACCGAGGGCCGCCGGATCAAGTTCCTCTACACCGTCCCGACCTTCCAGAACCCCGCCGGCACGGCGCTGTCCGACGAGCGCCGCCCCCGCGTGCTCGAGATCTGTCGCCGTCACGGCATCCTCGTGGTCGAGGACAACCCCTACGGCCTGCTCGGGTTCGAGGGGCGGACCTACCCGGCGCTGAAGTCCATGGACGAGGACGGCGTGATCTATCTCGGGACCTTCTCCAAGATCTTTGCCGCGGGTCTGCGCGTCGGCTGGGCCGTGGCTCCGCACGCCGTCCGCGAGAAGCTCGTCCTCGCCAACGAGGCCGCGATCCTGTGCCCGAGCGCGTTCACCCAGGCGGTGGCGTCGCGCTACCTGTCCGAGATCGACTGGCAGGCCCAGACCGCGAGCTATCGCGCGCTCTACCAGGAGCGTCGCGACGCGATGGCGGACGCGCTGAGATCGCTGCTGCCGCAGGCCCGCTGGAACCTCCCCCGGGGCGGCCTCTTCTTCTGGATCGAGCTGCCCGAGGGCCTCGACACCAAGGCCATGCTGCCGCTGGCGGTCAAGGAGCTCGTCGCCTACGCACCGGGGACCGGCTTCTACGCCGACGGGACGGGACGCCGCAACGCCCGCCTCAACTTCTCCTACCCCACCTCCGAGCGGATCCACGAGGGCGTGCGCCGCTTCGCGACCGTCGTCGAGCGCGAGCAGGAGCTGCTCGACACCTTCGGGCCGTATGACGATTCCACCCGCTCCAGGGCTCGCCGAGTCCTCCTCCCCTCACCGGATGTGTCATGACCTCTGTCCTCGTCCTCGCAGGTGGCCTCTCGCACGAGCGTGAGGTGTCCGTCCGATCGGGCCGCCGGCTCGCGGAAGCGTTGCGCTCCAAGGGTTTCCAGGTCACCATCGCCGATCTCGATCGAAACCTGCTGGGCACCATCGACTCTCTGCAGCCCGACCTCGTGTGGCCGACGCTCCACGGATCACCCGGTGAGAACGGGTCGTTGCGAGATGTGCTGCAGCACCTGGGTCTTGCCTTCGTCGGGCCGCGGGGTCCGTCCTCGCGCATGGCGTGGGACAAGCCCATCGCCAAGGGTCTGGTGGCGCGGGCCGGCGTCGCCACCCCCGCGCACGTGGCGGTCGCCCACAGCACCTTCCGCCAGATCGGCGCCGGGGCCGTCCTCGAGCGTCTCGCCCGCGACCTGGGCCTCCCGCTCGCGGTCAAGCCCGCTCGTGGTGGCTCGGCCCTCGGGTTCCACGTGGCCCGGACGGCGACGGACCTGGGCGCGGCCCTGGTGGACGCCTATGCCTATGACGACCTCGCGCTCGTCGAGCACGTCGTCGAGGGGACGGAGGTGTCGGTGACGGTCATCGAGCAGGCGGACGGCGAGCTGCGGGCCCTGCCGCCGGTCGAGATCTGCCCGGTCGACGGGGTCTTCGACTACGACCACATGTACAACGCGGGCGAGACGGAGTACTTCACCCCCGCGCGGCTCTCCCCGGAGGCCACCGAGGCGTCGCTGCAGGCGGCCCTCACCGCGCACCGGGTCCTCGACCACCGCCACCTGTCCCGCACCGACCTCATCGTCGACGCCGAGGGCACCCCGTGGTTCCTCGAGTGCAGCGTCTCTCCCGGCCTCACCGAGACCAGCCAGGTCCCGTTGGCCATCGCGGGAGCCGGCCTGGAGGCCGCCGACGTGTATGCCGACCTCGCGGAACGCGTCATCGCGGAGCATCGCGCGGCCCGCGACGACGCTTAGAATCGCTCTCACACAATCCTAGACATGCATAGATCCGCCTAGCGCCTGCTAGCCCAGACTAGAGCGCCCGCCGTCTCGCACCTCGTGCGAGGCGGCGGGCGTTCGGCCTCCCCGCGCTCATGCGTCCCCTCGACGGGGCCGGGTGGCCGGGGTGGCTGCCGTCGGATCAGACCCCGGACGAGTCCAGGCCGCCTTCTTGACCCATCAGGGCGAGGATCCGCTGGAGGTCGTCGACCGACGCGAACTCGACCGTGAGCTTGCCCTTGCGGCGGCCCATGGTGACCTGGACCCGGGTGTCGAAGCGGTCGGACAGGGACGTGGCGACCTCGTCGAGCTCCGGCTGCGGCTCGTGGTTGCGTGGTGCCCGCGCCGTGGGCTCGGACGATCCGTCGCCGCCGAGCGAGACGATCTCCTCGACCGAGCGGACCGACAGCCCCTCGGCGACGATGCGCTGGGCCAGCCGCTCCATGGCAGCGGCGTCGTCGAGGCCCAGCAGCGCCCGTGCGTGACCGGCGCTGAGGACGCCCGCGGCGACACGGCGCGCGACCAGGGGCGGGAGCCGGAGCAGGCGGATCGTGTTGGAGATCTGGGGACGCGAACGCCCCAGCTTGCCCGCCAGCTCGTCGTGCGTGCAGCCGAAGTCCTCGAGCAGCTGCTGGTAGGCGGCGGCCTCCTCGAGGGGGTTGAGCTCGGAGCGGTGGAGGTTCTCCAGCAGGGCGTGCCGGAGCATCTCGTCGTCGTCGGTGTTGCGAACGATCGCAGGCACGGTGGCGAGCCCCGCCCGCTGCGTCGCCCGCCAGCGACGCTCGCCCATGATCAGCTCGTACTCGGCCCGCGGGTGGTCGGCCGAGGGTGCCCCGCGCAGGGGACGCACGACGATGGGCTGCAGGACGCCCAGCTCGGTGACGCTGTGCACCAGCTCGGCCATGTCGTCCTCGTCGAAGACGGTGCGCGGCTGCTTGGCGTTGGGTTGGATCGCGTCGACCGGCACCTCGGCGTAGGTCGCGCCGGGGACCTGCTGGAGCCCGCCCTCGGACGCCATCGCACCCTCGGAGGTGACCGAGGCGATGAGCCCCGCGTCGAGCGGTCGTCGACCGTAGCCGAGGCCGCGCAGGTCGTCGCCGAGGGGGCTGGGGGGCTGCTGCTCCGGCGTCACCGAGTCGGCGGTGGCCACGTCCGTGGCGGGCTTCGCCGGCTCGGCGTCGCGGAAGAAGACGTCGATCGGGCGGTCCCCGGCAGGAGCCTGCGGGATCAGCGCCCCGAGTCCGCGTCCGAGGCCGCGTCGCTTCTCACTCATCGGATACCTCCCTCGCCGGCACCCTGCCGTGCGATCTCGACCGCCGCGGCGGCATAGGACAGAGCACCACTGCTCGTCGGGTCGTAGGTCATGACGGTCTGCCCGTGGCTGGGTGCCTCCGAAATCCGCACCGAGCGCGGGACCGTCGACCGGATGACCTGCTGCCCGAAGTGGCGGCGCACCTCGTCGGCGACCTGCGCCGAGAGCCGGGTGCGCCCGTCATACATCGTCAGCAGGATCGTCGAGACGTGCAGCGACGGGTTGAGGTGCGCCTTGATCAGCTCGATGTTCTTGAGCAGCTGCGACAGCCCCTCGAGCGCGTAGTACTCGCACTGGATCGGGATGAAGACTTCCTCGGCCGCCACGAAGGCGTTGATCGTGAGGAGCCCGAGGCTGGGCGGGCAGTCGATGAGCACGTAGTCGATCCGCTCGTCGCGGTCCTCCTGGTCCCGCAGGTAGGCGGTCAGGGCGCGACCGAGGCGCATCTCGCGCGCGACGAGGGAGACGAGCTCGATCTCGGCGCCGGCGAGGTCGATCGTGGCGGGGGCGCACAGCAGGTTGGGCACGTCGGGGCACGACTGGACGACGTCGCGCATCGGCGCACCGTCGACGAGGACGTCGTAGACGCTGGGCACCTCGGCGTGGTGCGGGATGCCGAGCGCGGTCGAGGCGTTGCCCTGGGGGTCCAGGTCCAGGACCAGCACGCGGAGCCCGGCCTTGGCGAGGGCTGCGGCGACGTTGACCGTGGTCGTCGTCTTGCCGACGCCACCCTTCTGGTTGGCCACCGTCATGACGCGGGTGCGCCGCGGTGCCGGGAGGGCCTCGCCCTCGGTCTGCGCGCGGCCGGCGGGCGTGGTCGCCGAGGCTGGCGCGCTCGCGCGAGCGGCGGCGTCTGGGGCCGCCGTGGCGGGGGCAGCGGAGGGCCCCTGGGTGACAGCGGGGGCCGGCGCGCCGACGGATGCCGTCATGGGCGTGGCCTGAAGGTCGGTCATGGCGTCCTGGTCCTTGTCTTCCTGCTGACGGAAGGTCTCCACGACGTCGACATCGCCGCTCTCGTTGCCCGTTTCACGTGAAACAGGGTCGTCGCTCGTGACGGCGCAAGCCACCTCGGCGAGCTCGTCCCGAGCAGCCTCAGCCGTGTTGCCGAAGAGGGCGGCATCCGCCACCTGCCGGCTCGCCGGCTCCTCCCACGCCGACGCGAGGCGGCTCTTGCGATCGTCGTGGGGGGCGGCCCCCAGGAAGCGGCTCTGCACGTCGGCGTTCGCCGCGGCTTCGGCACCGCGTGTCCGGTTGGCTCGCAAGCGCTGCTCGGGCTGGTAGTCCTTGCCCGGGAGATCCTTGGTCCAGGACTGCGCCACCGAGCCCAGGCCATCACCCAGTCCCTCGCCAGGCAGGGCCGACGGCGTCGAGGGTGCGGTCTGGCTAGCGCTCACCTCCGCCTCGGAGCTCTCGATGCCGTGGGCGCGGGCATCCTCGGTGGCCGCCATCACCCCGAGCGCCCCCCCGGCATCGGTCGAGCGGTCAGAGCCGGCGGGTACGAGCGACGGCTCGTCCGGCGCCCCCTCGGCCATGTCCCCGCCCTCAACACCATCGCCATCGACGTCAGCGCCGACAGCCGGTTCAGCACCCTCGTTGGCCGGCCCCGTGGACCGCACCCCCTTGGTCGCCTCGCGGACCGCGGTGCCGATGAGCTCAGTGCCGGGGACCCCAGAACCCAGGCCGTCACCTATGCCGTCATCAGGCCCGGCTTCAGCCTCGGGGACCCCTCTGGCCGCATTGGTCTCCGTGACGTCGGCGCCGTCATCCCCCGCCACGGCCAGCCCGCGGAGCCCGACGTTCGCGGGATCGTGCACCTCGACGCGCGCCGTTTCACGTGAAACAGGTGACGGCCAACCCAGCCCCGAACCACCACCTGCCAACAGCTGCAGGTCAGGCCAACCCAACCCGGTCGTGACGCTCACACCTACTCCTCGTGCCGCTCGATGATGCCAAGCGCCCACTCTAGACGCCCGTCGGACGAGCCTCGTCACGTGTTGCCGCGCGGCGTCGGACGGTTTGTCCCGGATCGGTGAGAGACCCACGTGGCCGACATCTGTTTCACGTGAAACGTGCTCTGGGCCAGCCACCGACCCCACTGGATTCCAGCCTCGGCCTCACAGATGAATGGCCCGCCTGGTGTAGCAGTGACGCTCTGGGCCGCCATGCCCCGTCAGGGGCTGCAGCTCAAGACGGGGAACGAACAACGAGACCCGGACGGACGACGAGACCGGGCCCGGGACCGGACGACGAGTCCGGGGGGACGAACCACCCAGGTGCGAGGCCGGCGCCGACGCCGCGGCGGCCGTTCGTGACCGACGGACCGAGACCGGGCTAGGAGCTGGACGCCCGGCGGCGTCCCTTGCCGGCTCGCCCACGCCGGGGGCCGGAGCCCTCGGGCACGATCGCGATCCCCGGCACGTGGTCGTCCGCCAGGTAGAGGCGAGCGACGGTCGTGGGTGTCTCCAGGATCTCGGCACCGCAGCTCAAGACCTCGTGGTCGACCACGTGCGCCGCTCGCAGCGCCGCAGAGTCCTCCTCCAGCTCGGTGACCACGCTCGCGCCCTTCAGCGCCAAGAGGGTCCCTCCGGCAGACGTGAGTGGGGCGCACCACTGCGCCAGCTGGCCGATGCGCGTCACCGCGCGCGCCGTCGCAACCGGGGCGACGACGGTGCCGACCACGTCCTGGGCCCGACCCTGGTGGACGATGACGTTGTCGAGCCCGAGGGCGGAGGCGGTGGCCGTGAGCCAGTCGGTCGCCCGGCGCCGGGGCTCGACGAGGTGCACCTCGCTCGCCGGGCAGGCGATCGCCAGGGCGAGCCCCGGCAGCCCGGCACCCGACCCCACGTCGACGATCGAGGCGCCCCGGGGGACGAGCTCTGCCACGACAGCGCAGTTGAGCACGTGCCGCTCCCACAGCCGGGGGATCTCGCGGGGGCCGATGAGGCCGTGGGCCACCCCGGTGGTGGCCAGGGCCTCGACGAACACCTGCGCCACGGGGAGGCGGTCACCGAAGACGACCTCGGCCGCGGCCGGCACACGCGGCAGCGCCGCCCCCAGGTCGGGAGCGGCGCCGTCGTGGTCAGCCTGGTCGTGCTGGTCGCGCTGGGGCGTCATCAGGCCGGAAGGACCACGACGTGACGCCGGGGCTCCGTGCCCTCGGACTCCGAGCTCAGCCCGGCCGCGAGGACCTCGTCGTGGACGACCTTGCGCTCGAACGCGGTCATCGGCTCCAGAGCCTTCTCCTCGCCGGACTCCTTGACCTCGCGCACGGCGTCACGGGCCAGCTCGACGAGCTCGTCACGACGCGACGCGCGGTGCCCCGCCACGTCCAGCATCAGGCGGCTGCGCTCACCGGTCTCGGCCTGCACCGCGAGGCGCGTCAGCTCCTGCAGCGCCTCGAGGACCTTGCCCTGGTCGCCGACCAGACGGCGCGGGACACGGCCCTCGTCGGAGTCCACGATCGCCACCGACGCACGGTCGCCGTCCACGTCGACGTCGATGTCGCCGTCCAGGTCTGCGATGTCCAGCAGCGTCTCGAGGAAGTCGGCTGCGACCTCGCCCTCGCGCTCCAGCAGAGCGACCCGGCCCCCCGAACGGCGCCCGGGCTCGCGGCCCTGGTCCTCGGTCCGGTCCGGGTCCTGCTCCTGGTCCGGGCCCTGCTCCTGGTCCGGCTGCTGGTCCGGGCCCTGGCCCTGCTCCCGCTGCTCGGCCTGCGCGGCCGGCTCGATCTGGGTGCCGGGGTCGGCGTGGGACGTCTGGTCAGGGGCGCCGTCCGTCTGCGGCTCGACTCCCTCGGTGGTGCTCGTGTTCATTGCGGTCAGCCTTTCTCATCGTGGCCGGCGGTAGGACGAGGGTCGTCCCGGAGGCGCCGGTCGGTGCTGGTCGGTGCTGGTCGGTGCTGGTCGGCTCTGGTGGGCCGATGGCGCTTCGGTCAGTCCGTGCCCTCTGGGGTCGCCCGGGACGCGCCTCCGGCAGCTCCGCCGGCCGGGCCCGTGCCCTTGCGTCCCTTGCGCCTGGGCTGCACCCGCTGGCCGCTCGGCCGGGGTGAGGTGACCTCGCCCTCCACGGTGTCGGTGGCCGCAGCGCTGGTGCCGCGGGTCATGCTGCCGGCACCCGGCATGGGCTTGCCCTGGGCCTTGCGCTTGGCCTCGAGACGCTCGTAGGCCGGGGAGCCGGGGGTCGGCATACGACCGATGGTGTAGAACTGCTGGCCCATCGACCACAGGTTGGTGACCAGCCAGTAGATGAGGACACCGATGGGGAAGTTGATGCCCGAGACGGCGAAGACGACCGGCATGACGTAGAGCAGGATCTTCTGCTGCTTGAACATCGGGTTGTCCATGGCGGACGCCGGCATGTTCTTGGTCATGGCCTGGTGCTGCGAGGTGAACTGCGTGATCGACATCAGGACGATCAGGGCCACGGTGATGGCCTTGGCCGCCAGGTCCGGGCTGCCGATGAACTTGTCCGACAGCTGCACCCCCGCAAAGGTCGACAGCTCGGCCTGCCTCGCCACGGCCGCCGTGATGGGACCCACACCGTCACGAGCCCCGCTCGCGATCGAGCCCAGCCCGTTGAGCACGTTGAACAGCGCGAAGAAGATCGGCATCTGCAGCAGGATCGGCAGGCAGGACGAGAACGGGTTGGTGCCGGAGTCCTTGTAGAGGGCCATCGTCTCTTCCGTCATCTTCTGACGGGACTCCGGGTCGGTCTTGCCCTTGTACTTCGCCTGGATCTTCTGCAGCTCCGGCTGGATCAGCGTCATCTTGCGCGAGGCGTGCAGCTGCTTGATGAACAGCGGCGTGATCAGGATGCGGATCACCACCACGAGACCGACGATGGACAGGCCCCAGGTGAGACCGCCCTCAGGGTCCATGCCGATGGTCGTGAACAGCTGGTGGAAGCCGTACATGATCCACGCGACGGCGATCTCGATCGGCCGCAGCAAGGTGCTGAAGAAGTCCATCTCGTCCTCTGTGCTCAGGCGGTCGTCCGCCATGGGTGGTGCAGGTCTGGGTCCAGTCTGCCCTGTCGTGGGCCGGCCGCGGTCACCCGCGAGGCGACGTCAGAGGGTCGCTGGAGGGGGGTCCTTCTCGGGAACGTGGTCGACCCCGCCGGGGTTCCACGGATGGCATCGCCCGAGACGACGCGCAGCGAGCCAGGTGCCCTTGACCGGCCCGAACCGCTGGACCGCGGTCATGGCGTAGGCGGAGCAGCTGGGATAGAACCGGCACGACGGCGGGGTCAGCGGCGAGATCCACACCTGGTAGAAGCGGATCAGACCGAGGGCCAGGGCCTTGACCGGGCGCCGCCGCCACTCGGCGTGCCATGCCGGGGCCATCAGGGACGCACCTTGGTCAGGCAGCGGGTGAGAAGCCGGTCGAGCTCGGCGACCAGCCGAGCGTGGTCCGCCTCGGCAGCCGGGGGGTTGGCCCGGACGACCACGTCCAGGCCGCGGGGCAGGGTCTCCACCCGGTCACGCATCGCGTGCCGCAGCCGACGCTTGGTGCGGTTGCGCACGACCGCTCCACCGACGGCCTTGGACACGACGAGACCGACCCGCGGCGGCTGGGCCGCACGCGAGTCGGTCAGGTTGGTGTGCACCACGAGCAGCGGGCTGCCCGAGCGGACGGACGTCCGTCCGCGCACCGTCGAGGCGAAGTCCGCGCTGTCGCGCAGGCGGTGCTGCGCCGACAGCACGGGAGGTCGGCTCTCAGGCGGACAGCTCGGAGCGGCCCTTGCGACGGCGGGCGGCCAGGATGGCGCGGCCGGCGCGGGTGCGCATGCGGAGGCGGAAGCCGTGCGTCTTGGCGCGACGACGGTTGTTCGGCTGGAAGGTGCGCTTGCTCACGGGACAACTCCGTTGACGGTGTCGGGCGGTCCACTCGTGGTGGACCCGTTGGGCGGGTGGTCTGCACGCCTGACGGGTCGCGGCCCCGCGATGACGAGACGGACGAGCGGGTGCCAACCGGCATGCAAAACGGGTCGGCGCGAACCGACCGTCCTCCAAGGTACGTCAGCCGGTCGAGAGCGGTCAAACCGTCGCAGCTGCGCGGACGCCGTCTCCTGCGACATCGGGTCCGACGCGGGCACACGACGTCTCCAGCATCGGCGATGGCCTGGGGCGGGATCCGACGACACGCCGACCGGGGCGGTCGGCGTTCACCCGCCCGGCGCTCCGCTCCCTTTGTGACGAGACACGGGGGTTGTTAGCGTGGTGGCTTCCGGTCGGCGCGGCCCCGCCTGTTTATGCTCTTGTCCACAGCCTGTGGACAAAGGTGTGGACCACGGCGCCACCAGCGTCGATCCAGCGTCATCCACAGCCAGGACGCCCCGTCGTCCCCAGGTCGTGCCAGCAGGCACGCAGCCGAGCAGCAGACCGTGAAACGAGGCACTTCGTGACCGACGCGCAGGTGGACGTCCCCCGCGTATGGCGAGACACGCTGCGCGCCCTCGAGTCGGGCGGCATCTCTGCCCAGCACCGTGGTTTCCTGCGGCTCAGCCGGCTCGTCGGTCTGCTCGAGGGGACCGCGCTCATCGCCGTCCCCAACGACTACACCCGCGACATCGTCGAGAAGCGCATCCGCACCGAGCTGGTCGCGGCGCTGCAGGAGCAGCTCGGTCGCGACGTGCGCCTCGCGGTCACCGTCGACAGCTCGCTGGAGCTGTCCGAGGCGGAGGACCGCGACGACAGCACGCAGCGTCCCGGCTCGCCCGGCGAGGTCCCGCACGTCGTGACGTCCTCCGACGCGGTGCGCCACGACGGCGACCGCCGCCAGTCGGACCCGCGCTCGACCGACGGGCCCCGCCTCGTGCGCGACGAGCGCGTGCCGCGCCCCGTGTCCACCGACGCCTCGTTCGGAGGGGAGCGGCCGTATGCCGAGGCAGCCCGGCACGACGGCGGTCCTGGCCACGCCCCCGGCATACGGTGGGCTCAGGACGACGACGCGGACGACGACCGCGAGCTGCTCGCCGAGGGCGACGGGATCCGTGAGATGTTCCGCAAGCCGTTCGTGCCGGAGGACGGCCGCGACGCCAAGCTCAACCCCAAGTACACCTTCGACACCTTCGTCATCGGGTCCAGCAACCGGTTCGCCCACGCCGCCGCCATCGCGGTCGCCGAGGCGCCGGCCAAGGCCTACAACCCGCTGTTCATCTATGGCGGCTCGGGACTGGGCAAGACGCACCTGCTCCACGCGATCGGGCACTACGCCCAGCAGATCTATCCGAACGTCCGCGTGAAGTACGTGAACTCGGAGGAGTTCACCAACGACTTCATCAACTCGATCGGCGCCAACAAGGCCAGCGACTTCCAGCGGCGCTACCGCGACATCGACTTCCTGATGATCGACGACATCCAGTTCCTGCAGGGCAAGGTGCAGACGCAGGAGGAGTTCTTCCACACCTTCAACACGCTGCACAACGCCAACAAGCAGGTCGTGATCACCAGCGACGTGGCGCCCAAGCTGCTCTCCGGCTTCGAGGAGCGGATGCGCAGCAGGTTCGAGTGGGGCCTGCTGACCGACGTGCAGCCCCCGGACCTCGAGACCCGGATCGCGATCTTGCGCAAGAAGGCCGCCCAGGAGCGCATGACCGCGCCGGACGACGTGCTGGAGTTCATCGCGAGCAAGATCTCGACCAACATCCGCGAGCTCGAGGGCGCCCTGATCCGCGTCACTGCCTTCGCGAGCCTCAACCACCAGGGCGTCGACATGACCCTGGCCGAGGTCGTCCTCAAGGACCTGATCCCCGCGGACCAGACCAACCAGATCACGCCCGCGACGATCATGGCGCAGACCGCGTCCTACTTCGGTCTGACGGTCGACGACCTGTGCGGCACCTCCCGGTCGCGGGTGCTCGTGACCGCACGCCAGATCGCGATGTACCTCTGCCGCGAGCTGACCGACCTGTCGCTGCCCAAGATCGGCCAGCAGTTCGGTGGGCGCGACCACACGACCGTGATGCACGCCGACCGCAAGATCCGAGAGCTCATGAGCGAGCGTCGGGCGATCTACAACCAGGTCACCGAGCTGACCAACCGGATCAAGTCCAACCCCAGCTGACACGGGCGTCCCGCCCGACGCCCTCTGCCCGCGAGGATCCCGCGGAGCTGGCTGTCCACAGGGTTGTCCACAGACCTGTGCATTGTGACGCATTAGCGACAAGTGTTACTCAGCGTCAATCCCCCGGTCCCAGAAGATCACTCACTCGGCCTATCCCCAGCTGTGGAAAACCCTGTGGATGATCGCTGGCCGTGTTGACCCGGGTGATGTCGGGCAGGTCCGGACGCCCTGTGGGCCGTCGGTGGATAACTCGGGCATAACCCCCCACTCCACCTGGGGACGAGCGGGCATCGTCGGTGGACGGGATGTGGACAACCCGCCGTCGTCCCCAGGCAACGTTGTGTGTCCACCGATCGCTCCACACGGAGTACACAGGCCCGTCCGGCCCCTGACGTGCGGAGACGAAAGTTGTCCACAACGTCCACAGGCCCTATGACAACGATGAGACCTATTCACCTGGATCGATCCGCCCCGCGTACATCTGGGGACGAGGGCATGAACGAGCCTCCACGGATCACGGAGAACCCACGGGCCGGGACGGCACGAGAACGGCTGGGGAGAACTACACGTCGCGGCGGTCGTTGCACTACTGTCGTGCGGGACTGGACGCGTGTGCGGTCCGAGTGGAGAGCAGGAGCAAGCGATGAGGAGAGACCGACGGTGAAGTTCCGACTGGAGCGTGAGGTCCTCACCGAGGCGGTCACCTGGGTGGCCCGCGCGCTGCCCAACCGCCCGCCGACCCCGGTGCTCGCCGGCGTCCTGATCGAGGCCAAGGACGACGACACCGTCACGCTGTCGGCCTTCGACTACGAGATCTCCGCTCGGCTCACCATCGCCGCCGAGGTCACCGAGGCCGGGTCCGCGCTCGTCAACGGCCGCCTGCTCGCCGACATCTGCCGCAACCTGCCCGCCAAGCCGGCCGAGCTCGCCACCGACGGCTCCAAGGTCCAGCTCACCTGCGGGTCCAGCCGCTTCGCGCTGCTGCAGATGCCGGTCAGCGACTACCCCACGCTCCCCAGCAGCCCCGAGCCCAGCGGCTCCATCGACGGCACGACCTTCACCCAGGCCGTGGCCCAGGTGCACGTGGCGGCCGACCGCGGTGACACCCTCCCGATCCTCACCGGCGTCCGCGTCGAGATCGATGGCGACAAGATGACGCTGCTGGCCACGGACCGCTACCGCCTGGCGATGCGCGAGCTCACCTGGAGCCCCTCCGCACCCGGCACCGCCCACGTCGCGCTGATCCCGGCCCGCCTGCTCTCCGACACCGCGAAGTCGCTCGGTGCCTCCGGCTCGGTCGAGATCGCCCTGGGCGACGCGGCCGGCGGTAACGGCCTGGTCGGCTTCGAGGCGGGCACCCGCCGCACGACGACCCGCCTGCTCGACGGCGAGTACCCCAAGGTCACGTCGATCTTTCCGTCCTCGGTCGACAGCGAGGCCGTCGTCGAGACGGCGGCGCTGGTCGAGGCCGTCAAGCGCGTCGCCCTGGTCGCCGAGCGCAACACCCCGGTGCGGCTGCGCTTCACCGACGGCCAGCTGGCCATCGAGGCCGGTGCCGGCGACGACGCGCAGGCCAGCGAGGCGGTGCCGTGCACGATGACCGGCCCGGAGCTCGAGATCGGCTTCAACCCGCACTTCCTGCTCGACGGCCTCGGCGCCCTCGGCACGTCGCACTGCCGCCTGCAGTTCACCCAGCCCAGCCGCCCGGCCGTGCTCGTCGGCCAGGCCGACGCCGACGCCGAGCCGGACATGAGTTATCGCTACGTCCTGATGCCGGTGCGCTTCCCCGCCTGACCCGCCACCGCTGCCCGACCACCACCGCACCCACCCCCCGGAACCCACTAGCCCCGACCTCCTCGTCGGCGCCCACCGCGCCAGGAAAGGTTCACCCATGCAGCTCGGACTCATCGGCCTCGGCAAGATGGGCGGCAACATGCGCGACCGCATCCGTGCGGCCGGGCACGAGGTCGTCGGCTACGACCACAACCCCGACGTCAGCGACGCCACCTCCCTCGAGGACCTGGTGAGCAGGCTCGAGGCACCGCGCACCGTGTGGGTCATGGTCCCGGCCGGAGACCCCACCCGCGAGACGATCCAGCAGCTGTCCGAGGTCCTCGACGAGGGCGACCTCGTGATCGACGGCGGCAACAGCAAGTTCACCGACGACGCCGTCAACGCCGAGCTGCTGGCCGGCCAGGGCATCGGCTACCTCGACTGCGGCGTCTCCGGCGGCATCTGGGGCAAGGACAACGGCTACGGCCTGATGTGCGGCGGCGGCGACGAGCTCGTCGAGCGCGCGATGCCGATCTTCGACGCGCTGCGCCCCGAGGGTCCGCGCGAGGAGGGTTTCGTCCACGCGGGCAAGGTCGGCGCCGGCCACTACGCCAAGATGGTGCACAACGGCATCGAGTACGGCCTGATGCACGCGTACGCCGAGGGCTTCGAGCTGCTCATGGCCAAGGACATCGTCGAGGACGTCGAGGGCTGCTTCAAGGCGTGGACCCGCGGCACCGTCGTGCGGTCCTGGCTGCTCGACCTCATGGTCAAGGCGCTGGAGGAGACCCCCGACCTCGAGGGCATCAGCGAGTTCACTACGGACTCCGGCGAGGGTCGCTGGACCCTCGAGGAGGCCATCGAGCTCGCCGTCCCCATGCCGGTGCTCGCAGCCTCTCTGTTCGCGCGCTTCCAGTCGCGCCAGGAGAACTCCCCCGCCATGCAGGCCGTCGCCGCCCTGCGCGGCCAGTTCGGCGGCCACGCCGTGCAGATGCTCGAGGGCACGCCCAAGTCCGACGTCCACCGCGGCGCCGAGGAGAAGAGCGACGACACGGGCGCGAAGGCCGAGGGCCGTCAGGGTGGCGGGGACGAGTCCGGCACCCAGGACCTGCAGCAGCACTGAGGTGTACGTCCGGCACCTGTCCCTCGGCAGCTTCCGCAGCTACGAGACCGCGGAGCTGCCGCTGGGACCGGGTGTCACGACCTTCGAGGGCCTCAACGGCCAGGGCAAGACCAACCTGGTCGAGGCCATCGGCTACCTCGCGACGCTCGGCTCGCACCGGGTCGCGCAGGATGCGCCCCTCGTGCGTCATGGCGCCGAGCACGCGATCGTGCGCGGCGTGGTCGTGCGGGACGGTCGCGAGACGCTGATCGAGCTTGAGATCACCCCCGGCCGGGCCAACCGGGCCAAGCTCAACCGCTCCCCCGTGACCCGCACCCGCGAGGTCCTGGGGTCCTTGCGGACGGTGCTCTTCGCCCCCGAGGACCTCGCCCTGGTCAAGGGGGACCCCTCCGAGCGCCGGCGCTTCCTGGACGACCTGCTCGTGCAGCGCCAACCCCGCTGGGCGGGGGTCCGCGGCGACTACGACAAGGTCGTCAAGCAGCGCAACGCCCTGCTCAAGTCCGCCGCACCGGTCCTGCGCAAGGGCTCGCGCCGGCGGTCGGCATACGACCAAGCACCGGTGGAGGACTCCCGGGCGAGCGCCCTGCACACCCTGGACGTGTGGGACCAGCACCTCGCGCAGGTCGGGTCGAGCCTGCTCTATGCCCGGCTGCGCCTGCTGCGCGACCTCGGCCCCTATCTGGCGCAGGCCTATGACGAGGTGAGCGCGGGACAGTCCGACGCACGGGTCACCTATCGCTCGTCCCTGCACGAGGAGGCGGCCGCTCGCCTCGCCGAGGGCGAGGTGCCCGAGATCCCCGAGCTCGCCGAGCTGATCGTGGACTCGCTGGCCCGGGTCCGGGACCAGGAGGTCGAGCGCGGGATCACGCTGGTCGGGCCGCACCGCGACGACCTCGTCCTGGGGCTCGGAGACCTGCCGGCCAAGGGCTACGCCTCCCACGGCGAGTCCTGGTCCTTCGCGCTCGGGCTGAGGCTCGCGGCCTTCCAGCTGCTCCGCACGGACCTGCGCGAGGACCCGGTCCTGATCCTCGACGACGTCTTCGCCGAGCTCGACGCCGGACGACGCTCGCGGCTCGCCGGTCTCGTGGCGGACTGCGAGCAGGTGCTCATCACCGCGGCAGTCGGTGACGACATCCCGTCCGAGCTCGGCGAGAGTGCGCGGTTCCACGTGAAACGCGGGGAGGTGAACCCCGTTGAGCAGCCAGCCTCCTGACCAGCCGTATGACGGGGCCCCGCCCGACGACGCCGCGGGCCGTGCGGCCGAGCGGGACGATCACGCCGACGAGCCGGACCCCCGCCTGGACCCGGACGCGGCCAGAACGGCAGCGTCCGCCGCGCTGCTGCGGGCCCGGACGGTGGCCAAGGGCAAGGGCCTGCGCCCCGGCTCGATGGCCAAGCGACGTCGCCGTCCGTCGGAGGTGATGCTGAGCGGCTCGGCCGCCGAGGTCGACGGACGAGACCCGCTCCTGCTCGGGGACACCCTCGAGCGCCTGGTGGCCGGCCGGGGCTGGCAGTCGGACGTCAAGGTCGGGTCGGTGATGGGGCGCTGGCCGCAGGTCGTGGGGTCCGACGTGGCGGAGCACAGCGAGCCGGTGACCTTCGACGAGGGGGTGCTGACGGTGCGGGCGTCGTCGACGGCGTGGGCCACCCAGCTGCGGCTCATGGCGTCGACGATCCTCGGGCGGTTGTCGGCCGAGGTGGGCGAGGGGGTCGTGGAGGAGCTGCGGGTCGTCGGGCCGAGCGCCCCGCGGTGGGGGCACGGGCGCCGACGCGCCACGGACGGGCGCGGCCCGCGGGACACCTACGGCTGAGCCACTGACCTCAGGGGGCGGTCGAGTAGGTCGCGACGACGACGTCCATGACCTTCTTGACCGTGGCGGCGTCGGCCGCGCCGATCGCGATCACGTCCTGCTGGCCCTGGCTGGTGACCGCGAGCTGGGAGCCGTGCAGGACGGTGCCGTCGACGGTGGCGTGGTAGTCGCCGCGAACGCCCGGCCCCACCGCGGTCTGCGGCTTGCTCTGGGCGTCGAGGGTGCCGGTCTCGCCGCGGGTGCCGGAGGTGAGCTGGTCGCCGTCCTCGAAGGTTCCGCCGCCGATGGCGCGGATCAGCAGGTTGGGCGCCGTCTCCCCGGTGTTGGGCCCCACCGCGATCGCGAAGGCCCCCGACGACACGAGACTCGTGAGCTCCGCCTCGGTGTAGCCGAGGTTCTCTGCCGCCGTGGCGTAGGCCGGCGTCCCCTTCTGGTCGCGCAGGGTGGCGACGTCCAGGGCCTTCCAGGTCGTGGGGATGGCGAGGCGGGTGCCGAGCGCGGGCACGGTGAGCCACTGGTGACCCTTGGGGAGGGAGACGGCTGCGGCGGGGGTGCTGGCGGTGCTCGTCGCGCCGCTCGACGTCTCCGTCTCCGACGCCGACGCCGTCGCCGTCGCTGGCGCCGAGCCCGACGGTGAGCCCGATGCGGAGGCGGGCGCAGAGGCAGAAGCACTGGCAGACGCGGTGGTGGAGGTCGTGGTGGAGGTGGTCGCGGCGCCGGAGCCGCCCGAGCAGGCGGTCACCAGGGCGATCGAGGAGGCGAGGGCTGCGATGGCGAGACGACGATCCATGCCTTCACGGTAGACGACAGGTCAGACGGCAGGACAGACGACAGGATGCCTCACCCGTGCTTGCGCACGTGCTCCGACCCCGCGACGAGCAGGCCCTGCAGGGGCAGCCGACCATAGGCGATGGCCTGCTGCTTGGCCGGCTTGCGTCGCCAGTCCCACGCCATCTGCACGTTGGCGGGGAACACCGCGACGAACAGCGCCGTCGCCGCCGCGCCACCCAGCCGGCGGGTCCGGGGCGCCGCGAGCAGCGCCGCGGTGGCCAGCTCCGCCACGCCGGAGCCGTAGGTGTACCACCGCGCCGGACCGGGCAGCGCCGGTGGCACGATCGAGTCGAAGGGGCGCGGCTTGCGGAAGTGCTGGACCCCCGCGACGGTCAGCAGGCCGACCAGGGCGAGCGTCGTTCGGGGGGCGTGGGAGGCGGCGTCGGGCGTCATACGGCAGACCCTAGGTCCTCGCCCGAGGTCTCAGGAGCCCTGGGCGGGGGCAAGTCACGAGAATGACCTTCCTCGACACTCTCGGCGTCACCGGCAGCGACCCCTCGGCCACGGACCGTCCCGGTGACGACGCCGGGCTGCGCGTCACGCCCACCGACGAGCACAGCAACGTCAACGGCGGCGTGCACGGCGGGCTGCTCGGCACCCTCCTCGACTCCGTCATGGGCGACGCCGTTCGCTCCGACCTGCCCGACGGCGAGAGCGCCGTGACCGTCTCGCTCACCGTGACCTTCCTCTCCGGGGCCAAGGTCGGCGAGGAGCTGCTCGCCAGCGCCGAGGTCCGCAAGCAGGGAGGATCGCTCGTCATGGTCGAGGGCGACGTGGTCCGCGCCGAGGACGACAAGGCCATCGCCCACGGCGTCGCCACGTTCTCGGTGATCGACGTGACCGACGGGGACTGACGCGCGGGATGATGGTGGCGATGAGCTCTCCCAGCCTGCGCCGCCACACGCGCACGATCCTGCGCCTCAACCCCTCACCGCCGCGATGGCCGGTCGCGGTCAAGGCCGCCGTGGCCATGGCGGTGCCCCTGTCCGTCGGGCAGCTGGCCGGGCACCTGTCCCTCGGTCTCGTGGCGAGCCTCGGGGTCTTCACCATCCTGTATGGCGCCACCGCGCCCGGCCGCTTCCGGGCCCGGGTCATGGCGCTGGCCGCCCTCGGCCTGACCGGGGCGGTGGCGCTGGGGGCGATGACGGCGGGCCACCCCGTCGTGACGGTCGCGGTGCTCGTGGTGGTGGCGATGGTCGCGGCGTTCGTGTGCGTGGCGCTCAAGGTCGGGCCACCCGGCTCCTACTTCTTCGTCCTGGTGCTGGGCGTGGGCAATCTCGCGGTCACCCACGGCGCGGCTCCCTGGAGCGTGGTGGCGCTGACCTTCGCCGGAGCGGTGTCGGCGTGGGTGATCGGCATGGCGGACCTGCTCGTGGCGCCGCACCGGGCCGAGCAGCGGGCGACCGAGGCGGCGGAGGGCGCCATACGGGCGTTTGCCGCCGGTGTCCCCCAGGACCCGGCTGACCCGGCCCCAGAGCCCGGCAAGGACGACGACGGCGACCTCGAGGCGCTGCGAGCGAGCGCCTCGGGCGCGCTGCACCGGGCCTGGACCGCCGTCACCGACGGTGGTCGGCCCCCACGGCTGGTGGAGCGCCTGGAGCGCGCCCAGCTCACCTATGCCGCCGCGAGCGCACGCCTGGCCGGGGCCCGGCTGGGCGTCGAGCCCCGACCGTGGGGATCGGTGGACGACGAGGCCGCCGATCACGACGTCCGGAGCGGCGAGCAGGAGCCACTCGTCGATGCGGCCGTCGACGCCGAGCAGCTGCGCGACACCGCCCTCGGTCGACCCGGTGCGGGCTACCTGCTGCGGGAGGCGGCGCGATGGCCGTCAGAGGTGCTGCTCATGGTGCTGCGCGTGGGTCTGGCCACCACGTTCGCCGGTCTGGTCGCGCACGTCCTGCACCAGGGCCACGTCTACTGGGCCGTCTGCTTCGCCGCGCTGGTCCTGCACCAGGGCGGCACCCGCGAGGTCCAGACCGTCCGCGGCGTGCATCGCACCCTCGGGACGCTGGTCGGGCTCCTGATCTTTGCGGGGCTGCTGGCGCTGGACCCGCAGGGCTGGTGGCTGGTGGTCGTCGTGGCCGGCATGCAGCTGGTCGTGGAGCTGCTCATCACGCGCAACTACGCGCTCGCCGTGGTCGTGATCACCCCGCTCGCCCTCACCATCGGTATGGCGTCCGCCCCGGGCGAGCCCGTGTCCTCGGTGGTGGCGGACCGCCTGGTCGACACGCTCGTCGGCGTGGCGTGCGCCCTGCTCGTGCTCTGGGCGACGGGTCGACGGGCGCCGGAGGTCGTGCTGCGAGCGCACGCCCGGCGGGTCGTCGTCGCGACCGAGCGCGTCATGGTGGACCTCGCCGCCGGCGCCCTCGAGACGCGGGACGCGCTGGACCACAGACGCAACCTCTACTACGAGCTGCTCGAGTCCGACGTCGTCGCCCGACGAGCGCTGGCCGACAGCCGCGACGCCGTCGGTCCCTATCACCGGATGGAGCGCTCGCTGGCCGCGCTCGGCTATCTCGTGCTCGGGGCGTGCTGGCACCCGGACATCCGCCGGGCGCACGCGGCCTTCGACCGGGCGCGGGGCCCGCTGGAGCGGATCATGGCCGACCCCGTCACCACGCCGCGCCCCGCCGAGGCCATCGAGCGCGACGTGCGTGAGGTCGAGGAGCTCGTGCTGAGCCTCCGCTGACGCCCCATGGCGGGGCGGGTGGCGGCCCACAGGGGCCTCTCGCGACCCCGTCCGTGAGGGGGACCATGCAGATGGCGGAAATTTTCCGCCGACATGGCTCCCAGGGGCCTCAGGAGGCGTGTTTTACCTCCCGCGACCGATAGACTGACGGACGGTCAGCCAAGGTGGCGACCGGTGTCCGGCCTCATCACGGCACGCGCATGACGCGGCCGAGGGCGCGACCCCTGCCCGCATCACGGGCCAGGGTCGTGCGGGAGGTTTCCGGCATACGCGCGATCGATTGTGAGGAGCACTGTGGCCGACGTCGAGGAGCCCACCGGTCCCGAGGCCGTCGAGAAGCTCGCCGAGGACCTCGCCCAGCAGGCGCCGGCCCCCAGCGGCGACTACGACGCCAGCTCGATCCAGGTGCTGGAGGGGCTCGAGGCCGTCCGCAAGCGCCCGGGCATGTACATCGGGTCCACCGGTGAGCGCGGTCTGCACCACCTCGTGTGGGAGATCGTGGACAACGCCGTGGACGAGGCGATGGCGGGGTTCGCCGACCGCGTCGACGTGACCCTGCTCGCCGACGGAGGGGTGCGCGTCGTCGACAACGGGCGCGGCATCCCCACCGGCAAGAACGAGCAGTACGGCATGAGCACCGTCGAGCTCGTCCTCACCCAGCTGCACGCCGGCGGCAAGTTCGGCGGCGGTGGCTACAAGGTGTCCGGCGGTCTGCACGGCGTGGGCTCGTCGGTGGTCAACGCCCTGTCCACCCGGCTGGTCGCCGAGGTGCACCAGCTGGGCCACGCCTGGCGCGTCGAGTTCGACCACGGCGAGGCCGTCGCCCCCCTGGCCAAGGAGGAGGCGTCGGACCGCAACGGCACGACCATTACCTTCTGGGCCGACGACAAGATCTTCGAGACGACGACCTACGACTTCGAGACGATCCGGGCCCGCTTCCAGCAGATGGCCTTCCTCAACAAGGGCCTGACCATCGTCCTCACCGACGAGCGTCCCCAGGCGCAGGCCGACGCCGACGCGGACCTCGAGGCCGAGGAGATGGGCGCGGTCGACAGCGTCGAGACCGAGGCCGGCGAGGGCGCCGACGAGGGCGCGCAGGAGGAGGTCGCCAAGGACCGGGCCGGCAAGGCCAAGGGCCGCTCGGTGACCTACCGCTACGACAACGGCCTGCTCGACTACGTCAAGCACCTCAACACGTCCAAGCGTGCCGACGTCGTGCACGACGACATCATCGACTTCGAGCTCGAGGACCAGGGCAAGTCCCTGTCCGTCGAGATCGCCATGCAGTGGACCAACGCCTACTCCGAGTCGGTCCACACCTACGCCAACACCATCAACACCCACGAGGGCGGCACCCACGAGGAGGGCTTCCGAGCCGCGCTGACCCGCATGATCAACGACTTCGCGCGCAAGCAGAACCTCCTCAAGGACAAGGACGAGAACCTCACCGGCGACGACATCCGCGAGGGCCTCACCGCCGTCATCTCGGTCAAGCTCGGCGAGCCGCAGTTCGAGGGCCAGACCAAGACCAAGCTCGGCAACTCCGAGGTCAAGGGCTTCGTGCAGGGCGCGATGACCGACCGGTTCGGCGACTGGCTCGAGCGGCACCCCACCGAGGGTCGCGAGATCGTCCGCAAGGCCGTGCAGGCGTCCGCAGCGCGCATCGCCGCCCGCAAGGCCCGCGAGGCGACCCGCCGCAAGGGGCTCATGGAGTCCGGCGGCCTGCCCGGCAAGCTCAAGGACTGCCAGTCCAAGGACCCCTCGGTCTCCGAGGTCTACATCGTCGAGGGTGACTCCGCCGGCGGCTCCGCCGTCCAGGGCCGCAACCCCTTCAACCAGGCGATCCTCCCGATCCGCGGCAAGATCCTGAATGTCGAGAAGGCCCGCATCGACAAGGTCCTCGCCAACCAGGAGGTCCAGGCCCTCATCTCCGGCTTCGGCACCGGCGTCGGTGAGGACTTCGACATCACCCGGGCGCGCTACCACAAGATCGTGCTCATGGCCGACGCCGACGTCGACGGCATGCACATCCGCACGCTGCTGCTGACGCTGCTGTTCCGCTTCATGCGCCCGCTGATCGAGGCCGGCTACGTCTACCTCGCCCAGCCCCCGCTCTACCGCCTCAAGTGGTCCAACCGCGAGCACGAGTTCGCGTTCAGCGACCGCCAGCGCGACGAGATGGTCGCCGCCGGTCAGGCCAACGGTGGCCGGCTCCCCAAGGACGCCCCCATCCAGCGCTACAAGGGCCTCGGCGAGATGAACTACCAGGAGCTGTGGGAGACCACGATGGACCCCGACCACCGGGTGCTCCTGCAGGTCACCCTCGACGACGCGGCCGCCGCGGACGAGATCTTCTCCGTGCTGATGGGCGAGGACGTCGAGTCGCGGCGGTCGTTCATCCAGCGCAACGCGCGGGACGTGCGGTTCCTCGATGCGTGATCTCGCGCATGTCGACGGTGGAGCTTCACGGCTGGGCGGCGGGCCTACCATCCGCCGCTCGTTCCTCGCGGCTCCCGCCAAGCCCTCCACGGCCCGCCGCCCAGCCGTTCCGCTCGGGACCGGTCTCCCTGCGGCTCGTGGCCACCAGCACCCTTCTTGCACCTTCGCCCGACGAGAGGCCGTTGACGCATGAGTGAGCAGACTCCTCCTACTGTTGATCGGGTCGAGCCGGTCGACCTGAACTCCGAGATGCAGCGCAGCTACATCGAGTACGCCATGAGCGTCATCGTCAGCCGCGCGCTCCCGGACGTGCGGGACGGGCTCAAGCCCGTGCACCGTCGCATCGTCTACGGCATGTATGACGGGGGCTACCGCCCCGACCGGGGCTACAACAAGTGCTCCCGCGTCGTCGGCGACGTCATGGGTCACTACCACCCGCACGGCGACTCGGCGATCTACGACGCCATCGTGCGCCTGGTGCAGCCGTGGTCGCTGCGCTACCCGCTGATCGACGGGCAGGGCAACTTCGGGTCGCCGGGCAACGACGGCGCGGCCGCGCCGCGATACACCGAGTGCCGCATGATGCCGCTCGCCATGGAGATGGTGCGCGACATCCACGAGGACACCGTCGACTTCAAGGACAACTACGACGGCAAGACCAAGGAGCCCGAGGTCCTGCCGGCGCGGTTCCCCAACCTGCTGGTCAACGGCTCGTCGGGCATCGCTGTGGGCATGGCCACGCAGATCCCGCCGCACAACCTGCGCGAGGTCGCGAGCGCGGTCGAGTGGCTGCTGGCCAACCCCGAGGCGTCCCGCGAGGACCTGCTCGAGGTGTGCATGCAGCGCATCAAGGGCCCGGACTTCCCCACGGGAGCGCTGATCCTGGGCCGTCGCGGCATCGAGGACGCCTACCGCACGGGCCGCGGCTCGGTCGTCATGCGGGCGGTCGTCAACGTCGAGGAGATCCAGGGCCGCCAGTGCCTGGTCGTCACCGAGCTCCCCTACCAGGTCAACCCGGACGCGCTGGCGCTCAAGATCGCCGAGCTCGCCAAGGAGGGGCGCCTGCAGGGCATCGCCGACATCCGTGACGAGACGTCCGGCCGCACCGGCCAGCGCCTCGTGATCGTGCTCAAGCGCGACGCCGTGGCCAAGGTCGTGCTCAACAACCTCTACAAGCACACGCAGCTGCAGCAGTCCTTCGGCGCCAACATGCTGGCGCTGGTCGACGGGGTGCCGCGCACGCTGCCGGTGAGCGCGTTCATCCGCTACTGGGTGGAGCACCAGGTCGAGGTCATCGTGCGCCGCACGACCTATCGCCTGCGCGAGGCCGAGAAGCGCATCCACATCCTGCGCGGCCTGCTCAAGGCCCTCGACGCCCTCGACGAGGTCATCGCCCTGATCCGCGCCTCGCGCACGGTCGAGGTGGCGCGCGACGGGCTGATCGACCTGCTGGACATCGATGAGATCCAGGCCACGGCGATCCTCGACATGCAGCTGCGTCGTCTGGCCGCCCTCGAGCGGCAGAAGATCATGGAGCAGCACGACGAGCTGCAGCGCCTGATCGACGACTACACCGACATCCTGGCCAAGCCCGAGCGGCAGCGGCAGATCATCAAGGACGAGCTCGGCGAGCTGGTCGACAAGTATGGCGACGCCCGCCGCACCGAGATCGTCCCCTACGACGGCGACATGTCCATGGAGGACCTGATCCCTGAGGAGGACGTGGTCGTCACCATCACGCGTGGTGGTTACGCCAAGCGCACCGTCACCCGTGAGTACCGCTCGCAGCACCGCGGTGGCAAGGGTGTGCGTGGCGCCTCGCTGCGTGGCGACGACATCGTGGAGCACTTCTTCACGACGACGACGCACCACTGGTTGCTGTTCTTCACCAACCTCGGTCGCGTCTACCGCGCCAAGGCCTACGAGCTGCCGGAGGGCTCGCGCGAGTCCAAGGGCCAGCACGTCGCCAACCTCATGGCCTTCCAGCCGGGGGAGAAGATCGCGCAGGTCCTGGCGATCCAGGACTACATCAACGTCCCCTACCTTGTCCTCGCCACCCGCAACGGCCTGGTCAAGAAGTCCCGTCTGGACGACTACGACTCCAACCGCTCCGGCGGCCTCATCGCGATCAACCTGCGCGACGGGGACGAGCTCGTGGGCGCCTCGCTGGCGTCGGCGGCTGACGATCTGCTGCTCGTGTCGGTCAAGGGTCAGTCGGTGCGGTTCACGGCGACCGACGACACGCTGCGGCCGATGGGTCGCTCGACCTCGGGCGTGACGGGCATGAAGTTCCGCGACGGCGACTCGTTGCTGGCGATGAACGTCATCGAGGACGGCACCGACCCGGACGTCTTCGTGGTGTTCGAGAACGGCCTGGCCAAGCGGACGCTCTCGTCGGAGTACCCCGTCAAGGGCCGCGCGACGCTCGGTGTGCTCGTGGCCAAGGCCTCGGACCGTGGCGGCGACCTCGTCGGTGCGCTGGTCGTGTCCCCCGAGGACGAGGTCATGCTGGTCATGGAGAAGGGCCGGATCGTGCGCTCCCGCGTCGACGAGGTCCGCTACACCGGCCGCAACACCCAGGGCGTGACCTTCGCCAACCCGGGCAAGAACGACGCGATCGTGGCCGTGGCCCGCAACGTCGAGCGCGCCGCGGAGGAGGAGCTCGAGGAGGCGGGCGCGCTCGCCCCCGAGGGTGACGACGACGCCGGTATGCCGGGCGACGGCCCCTCGGACACCGCCGACACGGGCGCCGGTGACGGCGCTGCGAGCACGACGGAGCCGTCCCCAGGCACTAGCGTGGCCGGGGAGAGCGACGAGACGGACGTGTCCGACGACGCGACCACAGCCGAGGACCCGCAGGAGGACGACCAGTGAGCAGCTCGAGCAGCTCGGCATCCGACCGCACCCAGTCGATGGACGCCGTGAACGACACGGCGGTGCGCGAGCCCGTCCGCACCACGTCGGGCGGTTCCGTCCCGGCGGCGGGCTCGGGCACGGGCAGCGGCCGGCAGGCCAAGCTCCGCGTGCAGCGGGTCGACCCTTTGTCGGTGCTCAAGCTGGCGTTCCTGCTGTCGGTGGCTGCGGGCATCGCGGGGGTCGTGCTGATCGCCGTGCTGTGGATGATCCTCAACGGGATGGGCGTATTCTCGTCGATCAACGAGATGGTGCTCGGGCTCCTGCCGCAGGGCAAGGAGTTCGACCTCATGGACTACGTCGGCTTCAGCCGCGTGCTGTCCCTGTCGATCGTGATCTCGTTCATCAACATCCTGCTGCTGACGGCGCTGGCCACCCTGGCGGCGTTCCTCTACAACATCTGCGCCGGCCTGGTCGGCGGCGTGCGTCAGACGCTGACCGACGACTGACGAGCCGCGAGCCTGGCAGACGGCCGCCCGTTTTGGCCGCAGCACCGGGCATGCGGTAGCGTTACTCCTCGCGTCGAGCACCTTGTCAAGGGGTCCTCGAGGCGGGTGCGGGCCTATAGCTCAGACGGTTAGAGCGCTTCCCTGATAAGGAAGAGGTCACAGGTTCAAGTCCTGTTAGGCCCACCACGTGAGGAGCCACCAGTCCCCGAGACGGTGGCTCCTTTCGTCGTCCGAGCATGATCGCCAGGCACCGCCGCCGGCCCGCCCCGCCTGTCCGCCGCCCCGGATCGTCACGGTGGCTAGGCTGGAGCCCCCGACCCAGGAGGTAGTCATGCGCAAGATCATCGCCGGTCTGCTCGCCGTCGGCGCCGCCGTCGCCCTCACCGAGCGCGAGCGTCGCCGTCGGGCCGAGGACGAGCTGTGGGCCGAGGCCACCAAGCCGGTATAGTCGGCCGAGCGCCTCGCGGCGCATCCGGGGCCTTGGCGCAATTGGTAGCGCACCTGCTTTGCAAGCAGGGGGTTAGGGGTTCGAGTCCCCTAGGCTCCACCCCACGCACAAGGCTCGAACCCTTGCCAACGGAAACGTTGGTGGAGGTTCGGGCCTTGTGTGCGTCTGCGGCCCAGGTCAGAGCGTTGGCGTTGACCTGCGGATCGAGGAGCATTTCGAAGGGCCGGTTGTGCTCGACGCGCAGCTCGTTGTCCTCGTCGATGTAGACCTTCGTGAAGAACGCCTGGTTGCATAGCCGCCGGTTGGTGTCGTCGCAGCGGGCGTAGATGTCGGCGCAGTTGGCGAGCAGTCCGAGGGCGTCGTCGAGGTGGGCGCGGGCGTCGGCGTAGTCGCCGAAGTGGGCGTCGATACGTCGGGTCACCTTGTCGAGTTCGGCGACGATTCGGTCCTGCTCGCGCTTGAGCACGGTCAGCGGGATCGCGTCGGCGTAGTGCGCCTGCATGAGCCGGTCCTGCTCGCTTTCGAGCCGGTCGCGGCTGGTGGTGAGGCGTTCCAATTCCTCGGTTTCGGCGGCCATGAGCCGGTCGAACTCGTGGTGGAGCATCCCCGCGAGTGCGTCCTGCTGAGCCGGCGTGATCTGCACGCGAGAGTAGTAGTCCTCGACGAGCTTCTCGACATCCTCGATGAGCATCGCCTGGCGCGTGCAGTCGGTCCGCTTGGAGTGTCGGCCGGAGCAGACGAAGTAGCAGTACACGTTGCCGTGGCGGTTCTTCGCGTTGGAGACGATGAGCCGCGAACCGCACTGGCCGCAGTGGATAGTGCCTTTGAGGTAGTGGCCGTGGACTTGGGTCGCCTCGACGGCGCACTGGTGCGCGGTGAGCACGGACTGGACCTGGTACCAGACCTCGGCAGGCACGAGCGCCGGGTGGTTGCCCTTGTATCGGGTGCCTCGGTAGATGACATCGCCCTTGTAGTACGGGTTGATCAGGAGGCGATGGATGGTGGACACGGCCAAGGGCTTCGCCGGCCTCTTCGGCGTGGGCAGGCTGCGCAGTCCGCGCGAGGTGAGTTCGTCGTGGAGCTGGCTGACGCTCCAGTTCCCGGATGCGTATGCCTTGAATGCCCACTCGATCATCGGTGCTCGCTCGGGGTCGAGTTCGATGGTGCGGAGCTCGCGGCCCATCTCGTCGCGCTTGCGGACGTTGAGGTAGCCGATGGGTGCTCGTCCGTTCGTGCCGCCACCGATGGCCTTCTGGGTCATGCCCTTGGTGACTTCGGTGTGAACCGCCCCGGGTTTGGTGG